>NZ_DASWYK010000063.1:0-6062 GCF_036405015.1 Flavobacterium sp.
AAAAATAATCCGAGGAAAGAAGATTCGAGGAAAAAAGAAAACATTCCTTCCATAGCAAGAGTTTGACCAATGATTCCTCCCGTTAATTCAGAGAACTTTGCCCAGTTGGTTCCAAACTGAAACTCCATCGGAATTCCGGTGACAACACCCATTGCAAAATTAAGGGCGAAGATCTTCATCCAGAAATGGGTGGCATGATTGTAGTGTTCGTCTTGAGTTTTTAGATATTTCCACTTGAAGTAAACAATGATGAGCGAAAGTCCCATTGTAAGTTGTGGAAAAAGATAATGAAAAGTAATGGTGAACGCGAACTGCATTCGGTCATAAAAGAGCATTTCTTCCATAAGTGGTAATTTGTTTATGAAGTTCCACAAATTTAACCATTAGAACCCGAATTGCCTCTTAAAACAACAGTTTCTTTTTAAAATTTTAAACCATATAAGTTATATAAGTAAATATAAATTTTATGCAAACTAAAATGAACTTATTACTTAACTGTCACTTAATAAAAAATGCCCTTTACAATTTTAAACCATATAAGTTATATAAGTAAATATAAAACTTACGCAAAACTAAAATGAACTTATATAACTTATATGGTAAAATTTTATTTCTCCAAAATTCCTTTTTCTACACTTTCGTTAATCAAACCTTCAGCGTAATTCCATATTGATTTTGAACCTTCTTTTATGACACTTTTCTTTTCGTAAACTTTGTCGTATTTCACTCCAAATTCTTTCCAAGTTCCTCCATTGTTAGATGTATTTTGTAATAAAGGTTCTAAACGATCCATCGATTTTGCAAATTTTGCTTCGTTGGTTTCTCCCGCTTCAAATTCTTCCCAAATGGCGATAAATTCTTCTTTTTGTTTTTCAGGAAGTAAACCAAAGATTCTGTTGGCAGCTAAACGTTCTTCATCGGTATTCGAATGATTCTTTACAGTATCATAAATAAAAACATCTCCAGCATCAATTTCAACAATATCATGAATCAAGACCATTTTCACCACTTTCAAAACATCAATTGGTTCATTTGAATGTTCGGCGAGAACAATGGCCATTAGAGCGAGGTGCCAGCTGTGTTCGGCATCATTTTCGCATCTGTCACTGTTAAACAGTTTTGTTTTACGCTGAATGTATTTTACTTTATCAATTTCTTTTATAAAAGCTATTTGATCTAATAAATCTTGTGTGTTCATTTTATTTTTATTTTGAAATGACATTCGTCATACGCAAAATTAAAGCTTAAAGCGTAATTGCTCAACTTTAAATTTAATTTATCTCAATCAAATATGACAAACTCTACATTTTTTTACACAAAAACCTAATTTCTGTAACATTAGTCACCCAATTTATTGAAAAACAAACTTACCTTTGTATCCCATCATTTTACAATACCCTATCATGAAAATAGAGCAAATTTACACCGGTTGCCTTGCGCAAGGTGCATATTATATCACTTCAAATGGCGAAGCGGCCATTATTGATCCGCTTAGAGAAACGCAACCTTACTTAGATCGTTTGGAACGCGATGGCGTGAAATTGAAATATATTTTTGAAACGCATTTCCATGCTGATTTCGTTTCTGGACATGTTGATTTAAGTAAAGAAACCGGAGCACCAATCGTTTACGGACCAAATGCGGCTTGCGAATTTGATTGCATCTCTGCAAAAGATGGTCAGGAATTTAAACTTGGAAAAGTAACCATAAAAGTACTACACACTCCGGGTCACACTATGGAAAGTACTACTTTTTTATTAATCGATGAAAACGGAAAAGATCATGCGATTTTCTCTGGAGATACTTTATTTATTGGCGATGTTGGTCGTCCAGATTTAGCTCAAAAAGCAGCTGGAATGACGCAAGATCAATTGGCTGGAATTTTATTTCATTCTTTGAGAGATAAAATCATGACACTTGCCGATGATGTAATCGTTTATCCAGCTCACGGTGCAGGAAGCGCCTGCGGAAAAAACATGAGTAAAGAAACGGTTTCAACAATTGGAAATCAAAAAGCGACTAATTACGCTTTGCGTGCCAACATGACCGAAGAAGAATTCATTAAAGAAGTAACTGACGGATTATTGCCTCCTCCAGCCTATTTCAGCATGAATGTTGCCATGAACAAACAAGGTTACGAAAGCTTTGAAACTGTTTTACACAACGGAATGAAAACGATAAATGTTAATGAATTTGAGGCTGTTGCTGAAGAAACTGGAGCTTTAATTTTAGATACAAGAAGCGCTGCCGATTTTAGTAAAGGATTTATTCCGCAATCTATTAATATCGGAATCAATGGCGATTTTGCTCCTTGGGTGGGAACTTTAATTGCCAACGTAAAACAACCAATTATTTTGGTTACCACTGTTGGTATGGAAGAAGAAACAGTAACTCGTTTAAGCCGCGTCGGTTTTGATACTATCATTGGACATTTGGAAGGCGGATTTGAAGCTTGGCAAAACGCTGGTTTCGAAACAGATTCAGTTAATCGAATCACAGCAGAACAATTTGCAAGTGAAGTAGATATTCAAAAAGACAAAATTATCGATATCCGTAAAGAAACAGAATATGCTGCAGAACACATTGAAGACGCTTACAGCAAACCTTTAGCTTATATTAATGACTGGGTAAAAGACATTAACCCGAATGAACATTTTTATTTGCATTGCGCTGGAGGTTACAGAAGTATGATTGCCGCTTCTATTCTTCAGGCAAGAGGTTTCAGAAATTTCTCTGAAGTGGAAGGTGGTTTTGGAGCAATTTCAAAAACGAATATCCCAAAATCTGATTTTGTTTGCCAAAGTAAGGTTTTGAAAGCATAACATTGAATATAAATTTTTCACCATATAAGTTATATAAGTTCATTTTAGGCTGGACGTAATCTAAAGTCTTAATATTTACTTTAATTGAGTCATGTAAGCACGCCTCAACTTATAATTTCTTATATCACTTATATGGTTTAAAAATAAAAAGTCTAATTTTTTTAAAATAAAAAATGAGTATAATCGAAATCATTAAAGAACCTTGGCCTTGGTACGTTGCAGGTCCGCTAATTGGATTAACTGTTCCAATTTTATTAATTATTGGGAATAAATCTTTTGGGATTAGTTCATCATTGCGTCATATTTGCGCGGCTTGTATTCCTGCCAATATTTCGTTTTTTAAATACGATTGGAAGAAAGAAAGCTGGAATTTATTCTTCGTTTTAGGAATTTTCTTTGGTGGGGCTATTGCTGCCTATTTATTATCCAATCCAAATCCAGTGGAAATTGCTCCAGAACTTTCAGAGCAATTAGCTGGTTACGGAATTACAGATCATACAGGTTTAGTTCCTGCGCAATTATTTTCTTGGGAAAGTTTATTGACTCTTCGTGGATTCATAATGATGGTTGTCGGCGGATTTTTAGTTGGTTTCGGAACCCGTTATGCTGGCGGATGTACCAGCGGACACGCAATTATGGGATTATCAAACTTACAATGGCCTTCATTGGTCGCTACAATCTGTTTTATGATTGGCGGTTTTGTAATGTCTCTTTTGATTTTACCTTATATTCTTTCACTTTAAAATTTCAAAAATGAATAATTTAGAAAATAAAAATATAGACAGCGAAGGAATCAATGCAAGTCAGAAAAAGGAAAATGCATTTGCAAATCTTAAATATTTAATTGTTGGAATCTTTTTCGGAATTGTATTCGTAAAAGCAGAAATCATCAGCTGGTTCCGTATTCAGGAAATGTTTCATTTTGAATCATTTCACATGTACGGCGTAATTGGATGTGCTGTTGTTGTTGGATTAATTTCAGTTCAATTGATAAAAAAATTCAACATCAAAACTCTGGATGGAGAAAAAATCGAAATTCAACCAAAGAATTTCAGCAAAGGACAAATCTACGGCGGATTGATGTTTGGTTTTGGATGGGCGATTACTGGAGCTTGTCCTGGTCCTCTTTTCGCGCAGATTGGTACTGGTGCGACTGTAATTGTTGTAACTTTAGTAAGTGCAATTGCTGGAACTTGGGTCTATGGTTTGATTAAAGATAAACTGCCACATTAATAATTTTTGTTTCAAGTTTTATTTGTTTCAAGTTTCAGGTTGATATACTTTGAACATATTTAAACGCAAAGCACACAAAGACATACGCAAAGTTCGCAAAGTTTTATTTCAAAGCTTTGCGAACTTTGCGCTTTATAAAAGTCTTATTTGTAAAAAACCTTGCGCCCTTTGCGTTTAAATATGTTCAAAGTATATCAACCTGAAACTTGAAACCTGAAACTTTAAACAAAAAACAACTTGATTTTTTTCTTCATCAATTTTTAATTTCATTTCGTTAAGTTTGCTTTAAACAACATTTCCCAAAATAAACACCCAGAATAAAGAATGAATCGTTCCGAACAATTATCCAAACTACAAAACACCAAAAATTGGGACGTAATAATAATTGGCGGAGGTGCAAGCGGACTTGGAACTGCTGTTGATGCTGCAAGTCGCGGTTATAAAACAATCTTATTTGAAGCTGTTGATTTTGCAAAAGGAACTTCGAGCAGAAGTACCAAATTGGTTCATGGTGGCGTACGTTATTTAGAACAAGGAAATGTTCACTTGGTAAGAGAAGCGCTAAAAGAAAGAGGTTTATTGGCTCAAAATGCAGCTCATTTAGTCAAAAACCAATCTTTTGTTATTCCTAATTATAATTGGCTGAACGGTTATATTTATACCATCGGTTTAAAAATTTACGATTTATTATCGGGTTGTTTGAGTTTAGGAAGTTCAAAATATCTTTCGAAAAAGAGAACTATTGAAATGCTTCCAAACGTAGAAGAAAACGGTTTAGCAAATGGCGTTATTTATCATGATGGTCAGTTTGACGATTCGCGTTTAGCAATTAACCTTGCTCAAACAGCTGTAGAAAATGGAGCTTGTCTTTTGAATTATACAAAAGTTGTCAATTTAATAAAAGACGATAAAAATCAAGTTATCGGTGTACAGGTTCAAGATCAGGAAAGCGGCATTAAATATGATGTAAAAGGCGCCACTGTAATTAATGCAACAGGTGTTTTTACAAATGCAATCATGAAATTGAATGATAACGTTTATAAAAAATACATTGTTCCGAGTCAGGGAATTCATTTGGTTTTTGATAAATCATTCCTACCTGGAGAACATGCTTTAATGATTCCGAAAACAAAAGACGGAAGAGTTTTGTTTGCCGTTCCGTGGCATAATCGTATTGTAGTGGGAACTACTGATACTTTAATTAAAAAACAAAGTTTAGAACCAATTGCCTTAGAAAGCGAGATTCAGTTTGTTCTCGAAACTGCACAACGTTTTCTTGCTAAGAAACCAACAAGAGCCGATGTACTTTCTGTTTTCGCAGGTTTACGTCCGTTGGCGGCGCCGAAAGAAGAAGGAAAAAGTACTAAAGAAGTTTCTAGAAGTCATAAAATTATAGTTTCAGAAACAGGTTTAATTACAATTACAGGCGGAAAATGGACAACGTACCGAAAAATTGCAGAAGATATTATTGATAAAGCAATCAAAACAGGTAAGCTTTCTAAAAAAGATTGTAAAACAGAACATCTTTCCATTCATGGAAATCAACCAACTACTTCTTTAAATAGAGAAAATCACCTTTATATATATGGTTCTGATATTCCGAAAATAATAGAACTACAAGAAAGCGAACCTGAATTAAAAGAAAAATTGCACCCGAATCATGAATTCACAATGGCAGAAGTTGTTTGGGCTATTCGATACGAAATGGCAAGAACGGTTGATGATATTTTGGCAAGACGTGTTCGATTATTGTTTTTAGATGCAAGAGCTGCAATCGAAGTTTCGGAGAAAACGGCAAGAGTAATAGCTAAAGAATTAGATAACGATGAAGCTTGGATAAACACAGAAATTACAAATTTCAGTCAAATTGCAAAGGGATTTCTTCTATCAGAATTTCAATAAATCATAAATTAAGTTGATTTTGAGCTTCTTCTGTATTTCAATCATCTTACAAAAAGTCATTTAATGAATGTTTAATATCAAAAAAAATCCTTGACTTTAAAAAAT
>NZ_DASWYK010000064.1:0-89373 GCF_036405015.1 Flavobacterium sp.
AAATCTCCATCACCGTCTGTATCTCCCATATCAGCAACTAGATTTAATCTTCCCATGCTAGGATCTAATTTTAAAGCAGCTGCATCTGGAAAAACTGTTGCATCCAATTTCAAGCTTTTCATACGCTTAACATCAGAATAAGCGTTGTATTCTCTTGCATCACCTTCGTTAGCAGTTACAAAATATGGAACATTATTTACTGTATAATGAGTAATAGCATCCGGCATATAAAGTCCTTTTACTTTCCAAGGATTGAAAGCAATTTTATCATCACTGTCACTTACATCAATTGCGTTTTCAGCAGTATTGTAATCTTTTAAACCTAAAGGATAAATAGCAGTAATAGTTTTAGAAGTCAAATCAACTTTTGCAACACCGTTGTTTTCTTGTAAAGTTACCCAAGCCGTTTTAGAATCGTCAGAAATAGTGATGTATTCTGGCTCGATATCTTGAGCAAAACTAGTTTTAGCAAATTTAGAAATTCTAAATCCATCTTTTGCTAAAGCAGCTGCCTGACTTGCAAACGAAGCGAAATCTAAAGTTGTAACAGTATAAGTGCTAGTTTCGATAATAGAAATAGTTCCGTTTGGATCTTGTGTATAATCTGTATTTGGTTCTCCTTCGTTAGCAGTCATAATATATTTTCCATCAGGAGAAAAAGTTACCATATCTGGCAAAGCTCCAACAGTAACTTGTTTGATTAAACTGTAATCAGAAGTATTAAAAACAACTACTTTTCCGTTTGCTTGTTTATTTGCAGTAGATTCTAAAGCAACAGCTAATTTTCCGTCAAAAACAGAAACACTGTTTGCAGCACCTTCATAAGATGCTAAATCAATTTTTCCAATTTTCATTGGTTTAGTAGGGTCAGCAATATCAATAACATCAATTTGGTTTACACCGCTATTGTTTACTGTAAATAATCTTTTTGTTTTTTCGCAGTAAGCAGAAATTTCAGCAGCAGCTTCTCCACCAATAGTGATAGAACCAATTTCTTTAAAAGTTCCTGGATTCTCGTTAACAGAAAATTCTGGTTCGTTGTTTTTTTCATCATTATTACAGCTTGCCAAGATCAAAAGGGCAGCCATTAATGAGATTGATAATTTTTTCATGTGTTAGTTTTTAGTTTCGGCAAAAGTAATTCTGAGCTTTCTGTTAAATATTAAGGATGCATTATGAAATCTTTAACTTAAATTTTGCAGGATATTATTTGTGAAATTATGTACGAATTTCACTCAAATGTTTTATAATCCTAACGAATGCTTATCTTTGCACTTTCTAAATTAGAACGAATTTATGTCAACAAATAATAGAAGATTTCCGGCAGAGTGGGAAAAGCAACAAGGAATTGTATTGTGTTTTCCGCATAATGGTAACGATTGGCCAGGAAAATATGAAGCAGTTCAATGGGCTTTTGTAGAGTTTATTAAAAAAGTAGCCACTTTTGAAACCGTTTTTTTAGTGGTAGCCGATGAAAAACTAAAAGAAAAAGTTGCAGATATGCTTGAAAGAGCTCGCGTAAAGCTTGAAAATATTTCTTTTATTATTCATAAAACCAACAGAAGCTGGATGCGTGACTCAGGACCGATTATTGTAAAAAACGGCTCTAAAAGAGAAGCTTTAAACTTTAATTTTAATGGTTGGGCAAAATATAAAAACTATCAATTAGATAAATTTGTTCCAGGTAAAATTGCTGATTTTATTGATGTTCCTTTAACGCAAGTAATGTATAAGGGAAAACCTGTAATTGTGGAAGGTGGTGCAATTGATGTAAACGGAAAAGGAACTTTATTAACTTCTGAGGAGTGCTTGATGCATCCAACAATTCAAGTAAGAAATGCTGGTTTTACGAAAGAAGATTACGAAGCTGTTTTTAAAGAATATCTTGGCGTTACCAATGTAATTTGGTTAGGTGACGGAATCGAAGGTGATGACACACATGGACACATCGACGATTTATGCCGATTTGTAAATGAAGATACGATTGTAACGATTGTTGAAACCGATAAAAACGATTCAAATTACAAGCCATTACAGGATAATTTGAAACGTCTTCAGAATGCAAAATTAGAAAACGGAAAATCGCCTGTAATTGTAGCATTGCCAATGCCAAAACGTGTTGATTTTGAAGATTTACGTTTACCAGCAAGTTACGCTAATTTCTTGATTTTGAATAATTGTGTTTTAGTGCCAACATTCAATGACAGCAATGATCGTGTTGCTTTGAATATTTTAGTAGAATGTTTCCCAGATCGTGAAGTAATAGGTATTAGCTGTATTGATTTCATCTGGGGATTCGGAACCTTGCATTGTTTAAGTCAGCAGATTCCTGCATAAAAATAGTAGTCACAAGTTAGAGGGAAATTATTTTGACCATCTTAATCTGTGATAAAAATGTCTGATATACAGAGATTTTCTTATGTTATTAAAGCTGTCACTTTTAGTGACAGCTTTTTTTTGACGCATATTTAACAAAGAGATTTGCTACGTGTCGCGACAACCTTCTTATATTCGTATAGTCAACAATGCAGAAATGCAGATTTAATTTTATATGAAGAAGATACTTTTTATCCTTTCCGTGCTTTCTTCCGGAGTCCTTTTTTCACAGTCTGATTCACAAGAAAAAAATGAACTTACATTTGCTACCTACAATGTAAGTATGGAATCGGATAATTATTCTCCCAAAGGAGCAATGGGAAAATCAGAGCAGCTATTGATTCAACAGCTTAGTTCGGGGCATAATGCTCAAATCAAAAATATTGCACAGATTATTCAAACCGTTAGACCAGACGTTATTCTGCTAAACGAATTTGATTACATTAAAGATCCTGAACTTGGTGTAAAGGCATTTATTAAAAATTATTTGAATGTAGGTCAAGGTGGAGCATCAGCAATTGATTATCCTTATTACTATTATTCAACAGTGAATACGGGGCAGCCAAGTCCTTACGATTTGAACAATGATGGGAAGTTGAGTAGTTTTGCAAATGATGCTTGGGGATTTGGTAATTATCCTGGACAATACGGGATGATGCTTTTATCGAAATATCCTATTGATGTTAATGCGATTCGTACTTTTCAACATTTTAAATGGAAAGATATGCCAGGAGCTTTACTTACCAAAAAAGCAGATGGATCAGATTGGTACAGCAAGAAAGCATGGAATGAATTTCCATTATCTTCAAAATCTCACTGGGATGTTCCAGTTCAGATTAACAATCAAACAATTCATGTTTTAGTTAGTCATCCAACTCCTCCTACTTTTGATGGTGCTGAAGATCGTAATGGGAAAAGAAATCATGATGAAATTCGATTCTGGAAAGATTATATCTCAGATAATTCAGCTTCATATATTTATGATGATAAAGGGATAAAAGGTGGTTTGCCGTCAAATTCTCGATTTGTTATATTGGGAGATCAAAACGCTTCGCCAGTTGAAGGAGATGCTATTAGAGAAGGTATAAAGTCTTTAATAGAGAGTCCGAAAATTAATAGTGATTTTACGCCTGCGAGCAAAGGAGGTGCAGAATATAGTCCTGAAAACCCTTTTGGAATTAATCATACTGCTTTTTGGAGAATGCGTGCTGACTATGTATTACCATCCAAACTTGGATTTAAGGTTGTTAACAGTGGTGTGTTCTGGCCTGCAAAAGGCGAACCAATGGAGACATTAGTAGAAAAACGCGAATCAAGCTCAGATCATCGTTTGGTTTGGGTGAAGGTAGTTTTGGAATAGCTATTTCTTTATTTTTTGTTTCACGCAGATTTTTTTTGAATAGTATGTTAGAATAATCCGCGGAATCTGCTTAAATTTTTAAATCTGCGAGAAATAAAACTTTAGATAATTTCTTAAATAAAAAAGCTTGTTAGTTCATTCTAACAAGCTTTTTTATTAATGTATACTATCTTCTCTTCATTGTCTAATAAAAGGAGGTAAAAGTTGACTTGAAACTTCTCCAAATCCAATTCGTACTTCGGCATTTTCACAGAAACCACGAATGATTACAGTATCGTTATCTTCAATAAATTTACGTTCGCTTCCGTCATTTAACTTCAAAGGATTTTTACCGCCCCAAGTTAGTTCCAACATAGAACCAAAACTATCAGGAGTTGGACCAGAAATAGTTCCAGAACCCATCATGTCACCAGAGTTTACACGACATCCGTTTGAAGTATGATGTGCTAATTGCTGGCTCATTGACCAATATAAATATTTGAAGTTTGATTTTGAAATAACAGTTTCTTCTTGATCTTCAGGTTTTAAAGATACTTCCAAATGAATATCAAAAGCTTTTTTCCCTTTTGTTTGTAAATAAGGAAGCGGTGCAGGATCTTGTTTTGGTCCTTTTGTTCTAAAAGGCTCCAAAGCATCCATAGTCACAATCCAAGGTGAAATTGAAGTTGCAAAGTTTTTAGCCAAGAATGGTCCAAGAGGTACATATTCCCATTTCTGAATATCACGAGCGCTCCAGTCGTTCAATAAAACCATTCCGAAAATATAATCTTCAGCTTCATAAGTTGGAATGTTTTCGCCCATTACATTTACATCTGTAGTAATAAAAGCCGTTTCCAATTCAAAATCTACTAAACGTGAAGCACCAAAAACAGGTGTGTCGTGACCATTTGGTAACGTTTGTCCCATTGGTCTGTGAACTGGAATTCCTGATGGTACAATTGTAGAACTTCTTCCGTGGTATCCAACTGGAATGTGAAGCCAGTTTGGTAGTAAAGCATTCTCAGGATCACGGAACATTTTACCTACGTTTGTAGCGTGTTCTTTACTAGAATAAAAGTCTGTATAATCACCAATTAAAACTGGTAATTGCATTTCTACATCTTCTATCTTAAATATAACAATATCTCGGTGTTTTGTTGAATCTCTTAATTGCGGATTGGTTTCGTCAAAGATCTCAGCGATACGATTTCGAACCAGACGCCATGTTTTTTTTCCGTCAGAAATAAAATCATTTAGCGTATCCTGCATAAACATATCATCGGTTAATTCTATTCCTTCAAAATAGTTTAATTGTTGTAAAGCCCCTAAATCTATGGCGTAATCACCGATTCGTGTTCCTACGGTAACGACATTTTCTTTGGTAAGAAACACGCCAAAAGGAATATTCTGAATAGGGAAGTCGCTATTTTCTGGCACTTCTAACCATGATTTTCTACTGGTATCGTTGGCGGTTATAGGCATGTTTAATGTTAATTATTTGTTGAAAAATTACATGTCAAATATATCATAATCTAGCAGTTTGACAAACGTTTTTTTGTATTTTTGCGTGAAATTAACGAAAAACATAAAAATGCAACGCGACGAACAAATTTTTGATCTTATCCAGGAGGAAAAAGAAAGACAAATTCACGGACTAGAGCTTATCGCTTCAGAAAATTTTGTAAGTGATGAAGTAATGCAGGCAGCTGGGTCTGTTTTAACTAACAAATATGCTGAGGGATATCCTGGCAAAAGATACTACGGCGGTTGCGAAGTAGTTGACGTTATTGAGCAGATTGCAATTGACAGAGCTAAAGAATTATTTGGAGCTGAATATGCAAACGTACAGCCTCACTCAGGTTCTCAGGCAAACACTGCAGTTTACCACGCATGTTTAAATCCTGGTGATACTATTTTAGGTTTCGATTTATCTCACGGAGGTCACTTAACTCACGGTTCTCCTGTAAACTTTTCAGGTCGTTTATACCGTCCAGTTTTTTACGGTGTAGATGCTGAAACTGGTCGTTTAGATTATGATAAAATTCAAGAAATTGCAACTAAAGAACAGCCAAAATTAATCATCGCTGGTGCTTCTGCTTATTCTCGTGATATGGATTTTGCTCGTTTCAGACAAATTGCTGACAGCGTAGGAGCAATCTTATTTGCAGATATTTCTCACCCTGCAGGTTTAATTGCAAAAGGATTATTAAGCGATCCAATTCCGCATTGTCATATTGTTTCTACAACAACACACAAAACATTAAGAGGACCGCGTGGAGGTCTTATTTTAATGGGGAAAGATTTCCCAAATCCACAAGGATTAACAACTCCAAAAGGAGAAATCAGAATGATGTCTTCTTTATTGGATTTAGCTGTTTTTCCAGGAAATCAAGGTGGACCTTTAATGCACATTATTGCTGCTAAAGCGGTTGCTTTTGGTGAAGCACTTAAAGATGAGTTCTTTACTTATGCAATGCAATTACAAAAAAATGCAAATGCAATGGCTGATGCTTTCGTAAAAAGAGGTTACAACATCATCTCTGGCGGAACTGATAACCACATGATGCTTATTGACTTAAGAAATAAAAATATTTCTGGTAAAGAAGCTGAAAATGCATTAGTAAAAGCTGAAATTACAGTAAACAAAAACATGGTTCCTTTTGACGATAAATCTCCATTTATCACGTCTGGAATTCGTGTTGGAACAGCTGCAATCACAACTCGTGGTTTAGTTGAAAAAGATATGGAAACTATCGTAGCTTTAATCGATAAAGTTCTTACAGATCATACAAACGAAGATCTTATCGAACAAGTTGCTGAAGAAGTAAACGAATTAATGAGCGAAAGACCAATCTTCGCGTACTAAATTAGTTTAAAGTTTAAGGTTTCAAGTTTAAAGTTTTGCGACGCGTAAAAAATACGCAGAACAAAACTTTAAACTTTTTTCGTTCCTAATAGAACCTGAAACCTGAAACAAATACAACAAAACAAACAAAAAAGACTATGGGCGTATTAAGATTACAATTGCCAACCGACCCAAGATGGGTAAATATTGTTGAGAAAAACATTGAAGAAATCTTAACAGATCACGCTTGGTGTGAGCAGAAAGCAGCAACAAATGCGATTACGATTATTACGAATAACTCTGAACACCAAGATTTGGTGAAAGATTTATTGGCTTTAGCCAAAGAAGAAATCGATCATTTTGAGCAAGTTCATAATATCATCATCAAAAGAGGATTAAAACTAGGACGCGAGCGTAAAGACGATTACGTAAACGAACTATACCAATACATGAAAAAAAGCGGAGACGGAAGCCGTGTTTCTGGTCTTGTGGAAAGATTATTATTTTCAGCAATGATCGAAGCTAGAAGTTGCGAACGTTTTAAAGTGCTTTCTGAAAATATTAAAGACGAAGAATTAGCTCTTTTTTATAGAGAATTAATGGAAAGCGAAGCAGGACATTACACCACATTCATAACTTACGCTCGTAAATACGGAACAGGAATCGATGTTGAGAAACGTTGGAGAGAATGGTTGGCATTTGAAGAATCTATCATTACCAATTACGGAAAAGGCGAGACGATTCACGGGTAGTTTTTAGTGTTCAGTCGAAGTCACAGTTTTCAGTTTGCTTTGTGAATCTTTGCGTTATCTTTTGTGAATCTCTGTGAAATTTTAAAGCAAATCAAAAGCTTAAATTGTTCACAAGTTCAGCCTTTTGTTAATCTAAAATCAGCAATCTAAAATCTAAAATTCCGTACATTTGAGAGTAACCAAAATCTCGAACTATGAGAATAGAAATGGACCTGAAATTAGGATTTAAAGATGTAATGTTTAGACCTAAAAGATCAACGTTAAGAAGTAGATCTGAAGTTAGTTTAGAACAAAATTTCAAGTTTTTGCACAGTACTTCAAGCTGGACAGGAATTCCGATTATGGCAGCTAATATGGATACTGTTGGAACTTTTGAAATTGCAAAGGTTTTGGCAGGAGAAAAGCTCTTTACGGCGATTCATAAACATTATACTTTAGAAGAATGGAATAATTTCTTGAAAAACGTCAGTCCAGATTTCTACGATTATATTGCAGTTAGCACAGGAACAGGAAAAGAAGATTTTGAAAAAGTAAAACAGATTATCGCATCAAATTCTCAGTTAAAATTTATTTGCATTGATGTGGCAAATGGCTATTCAGAGCATTTTGTTCAGTTTTTAAAACAGACTCGTCAACAATATCCAGATAAAATAATTATCGCAGGAAACGTCGTTACAGGCGAAATGACCGAAGAACTACTTTTAGCTGGCGCTGATATCGTTAAAGTCGGAATTGGCCCAGGTTCTGTCTGTACAACTCGCGTAAAAACGGGAGTAGGTTATCCGCAACTTTCTGCTATTATCGAATGTGCGGATGCCGCGCACGGATTAGGCGGACACATTATAAGCGACGGTGGCTGTACAACTCCTGGGGACGTTGCCAAAGCTTTTGGCGCAGGAGCCGATTTTGTAATGTTAGGCGGAATGCTTGCTGGACATACCGAAAGCGGCGGTGAACTAATCGAAATAAAAGGAGAGAAATTCAAACAATTTTACGGAATGAGTTCCAAAACAGCAATGGATAAACATTCAGGAGGCGTTGCAGAATATAGAGCAAGCGAAGGAAAAACAGTTCAAGTTCCGTTTAAAGGCGATGTGATTCACACTGTTTTAGATATTTTAGGCGGAATAAGAAGCACTTGTACTTATGTTGGAGCTTCCAGATTAAAAGAACTCACAAAACGAACCACTTTCATCCGCGTAAGCGAACAGGAAAATCAAGTTTTTACAAAATAATATGATTCAAATTACAGAAGCATCGATTGAAGATATTGCTAAAATTCAAGAGATTGCACACATAACTTGGCCAATTACGTATGGCGAAATTTTAACGACAGAGCAATTAGAATATATGTTAGATTTAATTTATTCTGATGAAGCTTTATCAAAGCAAATTCAGAATAAAGAACAATTGTTCTATTTAATTTCGGATTCTAATTCTGTAATTGGTTTTATCGGAATTGAGCACAATTACAAAAATGAAGCGGTAACCAAAATTCATAAAATTTATCTTTTACCAGAAACACAAGGAAAAGGTTTCGGTAAAATAGTTTTTGAAGAAATCGGGAAAATGGCTTTGGAAAATAATTCAAAAGACCTTTTATTAAATGTAAATCGCTTTAATACGGCTTTTAATTTCTATAAAAAACTAGGTTTTGAAATTAAAGAAACTGTTGATATAGAAATTGGAAACGGTTATTTAATGGAGGATTATGTGATGGGGAAAAAGCTTTAACCAAGACCATTTACTCGAAAATCAAAGAAAGTTTTATTATCTAAATTATATTTTATATTCCAATAATAACTACCTCCATCCGCAACATCGTACCATTCTGTTTTCCATTTTTCTTCTGAAGAGTTTAAATCTTTATTCCAAAGAAAATTTACATAAATAATTTTCTCACCTTTTTCATTGTAAAAGCCAATATATTGTCTTTTATATTTTTTTAAGTTTTTATGAATTAATGGTTTGAATTTGCTAGTGTTGATAGCTTCTATGTTTTTATTTAATAAAATTTCTAATTCATTGATTTCAGTAGAGGTTGGAGTAAAACGATTATCGAAAAGATAACAATCATAATCTTTTGGAAAAATTACTCCTATATTTTTAAATGAGGTTACTTTTTGCGAATATGTTATTATGTGAAAGATTAAAAAAAGTAGAACTGATAGTTTTTTCATTTATTTTACCTTTTAAAAATTATGCTTTGTTATGAGAAAAAATCCGTTTTTATCAGCGTTTTGCAACGCAAATCCGTTTCATCTGCGTTCCAATCATTAGAAGAAGCTACGTTACAATAATATCATGCTTAAACAACAACCCTTTCACTTCACTCAAAGAAAAAACAGCTTTCTTCAATTTAGTTTTTGATGGGTCGATAGTATAATTAAAACTGGTTTTAAAATCGGCTTTGTTGGCGATAGCTTTGGAAAATTCAGAACGATATAAGTCACAATTATAAAATACTACATTCGTCAAATCTGCTGCCATAAAATCGACAGAAATTAAACTACAGTTGGTAAAAAATGTTCCTTTTAATTTTAGAGTGTAAAACTTAGAAAAGTCCAAGATACAGTCATTAAATTCGATGTCAAATATTAATTTATCGCACATTGCAAAATTGACGTCTTTAATTTCGCAGCGGTTAAATTTTGCAGTTCTAAAAGCAACATAATTAATTTTGGCCTCATTGAAAATACAATCATTAAAAACACAATCAATAAAAGTAACAGCCAAGAAAGTACATGCCGAAAAATTACAATTATTAAAAACGCAGCATTCGAAATCCTTAAAATTCAGATCGTCTTTGGCGTAAATAATCGTATTGTATTCTTTATCAAGAAAATATTCGCTTTCTTTTTTCAACTCTTCGCAGTAATTTTTTTGGTTGAAAAGGTACTAATTTACTATAAAATAATTTGAATAAATTATAAATGATTTTGATTTCATTGTCATTTTTTATTCATTAAAATGCTGTAGCTTTACACTTATTTTCAAGTTTAAAATACATCATTATACGATATGGAACCAACAAGAAAAGAGCATGATTTTCTGGGAGAATTAGAAATTCCAAATCATTTATATTACGGAATCCAGACTTTTAGAGCGGTAGAAAACTTCAATATTACTGGAATACCAATTTCAAAAGAACCTTTGTTTATCAAGGCGTTAGGTTATGTGAAAAAAGCAGCCGCTTTGGCAAATAAAGATTGTAATGCCATCGATTCGAAACTGGCAGAAGCCATTTGTTATGGAAGCGATCAGGTAATTGCTGGTAAATTTGATCAAGAATTTGTGAGCGATTTAATTCAGGGTGGAGCAGGAACTTCTGTAAACATGAATGCCAACGAAGTAATTGCGAATATCGGATTAGAATATTTAGGTCATAAAAAAGGAGAATACCAGTTTCTTCATCCCAATAATCATGTAAACTGTTCGCAGTCTACAAATGACGCTTATCCATCGGCATTTAGAATTGCTTTGTATTTGAAAATGGAAAGCTTTATTAAAACTTTTGCAGGTTTGGAAGTCGCTTTCGCTAAAAAAGGAGAAGAATTTAAAGAAGTTCTAAAAATGGGAAGAACGCAATTGCAAGACGCTGTTCCCATGACTTTAGGACAAGAATTTAAAGCGTATGCAACGACAATTGGAGAAGATATTCAACGTTTAAAAAATGCTCAGGAGTTATTGTTGGAAATCAATATGGGCGCAACGGCAATTGGAACAAAAGTAAATGCTCCAGAAGGTTATCCAGAAATCTGCGTAAAATATTTAGCTGATGAGGTTGGAATTCCATTGACGCTTTCGCCAGATTTAATTGAAGCAACGGTAGATACGGGGGCTTATGTTCAGATTATGGGAACTTTAAAACGTTCTGCGGTTAAAATCTCTAAAATCTGTAACGATTTACGTTTATTGAGTTCTGGACCAAGAACAGGTTTAAACGAAATTAATTTGCCAGCGCGTCAGCCTGGTTCGTCTATTATGCCAGGAAAAGTGAATCCAGTAATTCCAGAAGTGGTAAATCAGACTTGTTTTTATGTAATTGGTCAAGATTTAACCGTAACAATGGCAGCAGAAGCAGGACAATTGCAATTGAATGTAATGGAACCAGTGATTGCTTTTGCGATGTTTACTTCGTTAGATTATCTTTCGAATGCAATTCAGACTTTAATTGATAAATGTATTAACGGAATCACAGCAAACGTTGATCATTGTTATAATATGGTGATGAACAGTATCGGAATTGTGACGCAATTAAATCCGATTATTGGTTATGAAGAAAGTGCCAGTATTGCGGGCGAAGCTTTAAAAACAAACAAAAGTGTACATCAAATTGCTGTTTTAGAAAGAAAATTAATCACACAGGAAAAATGGGATGAAATTTATTCTTTAGAGAACTTAATTCATCCAAAGTTTATCACAAAATAGTTTTTTATAGATTCAAAGCAAAAAGCCGTTAATTATTTAACGGCTTTTTGTTTTGGAGTAATAAATCTGATTTTAATTCGTAACATGTTGTAAATTAGAATTATATTTACGTTGTGTTGCTGGTTTTTAATAAAATAAACTTTTTTAAATGGTGAATTTTTTAAAAAATAATGTCTTTTTTTATCCATATAAAATCTTAGGGTTATTGTTTTTTATTTCATTCAAAATGTTTCCGCAAGAGGAAATAAAAACTTCAGAAATTTGTCCACCAAAAACCATTTTTGATATCTTTAAAAAAGAGGATAATTCATTAGTTGTTAAACCCACAAAAAACAATTTCTTCCTTTTAATCCCAGCAATCGGCTCTCAACCGGCAACTGGATTTTTTTTTGGAGCAGTGGCACAATACACTTTTAAAGGAAAGGAAGAAAAAGATAAATACTCCATTGCAAACGTTGGAATTACCTATACGCTCAAAGATCAATGGCTTGTGAACATTAAAAACAATATTCTGCTTAAGAATAATAAAATCTTTTTGAGCGGTGATTATCGAATTTATCTTTTTTCGCAGCCTAATTATGGTTTAGGAACTGATATTATTCCCCGTCACAGTAAAAGAGAAAATTTCAGTATCGATTCTATCGCTCAGGATATGGATTACAACTATTTCAAGTTTCATCAGACTGTTTCTTTTGAAGTGCGAAAGAATTTTTATGTCGGCGGAGGTATCAACATTGATTGGTATTCCAGTATTAAGGATAAAGAATTGGATATAGAAAACGGAAATCTAACGTATCATTACAATTACAGTCAAAAATATGGATTCGACAATTCAGAATATTTTCTAAACGGACTAAGTCTGAATTTGGTTTACGATTCCAGAGACAATCAGGTTAATGCTTCGAGAGGTTGGTTTGCCAATATCAACTATCGTTTTAATCCTGTTTTGTTTAACAATCAGGATTATAGTAACATTTTATTTGCCGAATACAGGCATTTTATACCTGTTTCGCATAAAAATCCGCATTATATTTTAGCTGTTTGGACATACGGACAATTTGTGACTCGTGGTAAAGTTCCGTATTTAAATCTGCCTGCAATTGGCTGGGATCAGCGAAGCAGGAGTGGGGAAGGTTATACACAAGGTCTTTTTAGAGGGAATGGGTTGGTTTATTTATCTACCGAATTTAGATTTCCAATTACTTGTAATCAATTGTTGAGTGGTACGGTTTTTACCAATTTTGTAACTGCAAGTAATTCAGATACCAATCTTTCACTTTTTAAATCGATTCAACCTGCTGCTGGAATTGGTCTTCGAATTTTAATTGATAAAGCAACTAAAACAAACTTGGTTTTAGATTATGCTTGGGGAAATAACTCAAAGGCTTTTTATTTGAATGCTGGCGAGACTTTTTAGTTAATGTTTTGTTTTTCAAATGTTTGTGTTTTTGTTTTTAAGTTTTTTCTTTCTAAAATAAATCAATTTTTGAAAGAAAAAGATTAAATTTGATAATCCATTTAACAAACAAAATCCAAAATTTATGAAAAAGTACAGTTTATTATTAGTTGTATTGCTGTCGGCGATAGGGATACAAGCTCAGGATGCAAGGTCATTTTCTCTTAATTTGTATGGAGGTTATAATTTTTCAGATAAGCTAGATTATAACAATTATTCTGCAACAATTGAGGATGGTTTTCAATATGGAGCTGGATTTGAGTATTTTTTTTCAACGAATAACTCAGTTGAGTTAAAATATCAAAGAGCAGATGTAAAAATACCTTTATACGGTCCGGCAGGAAACCAGATTAATACAAACGATAAAGGTGCCTTCAATTTCATTTTAGCAGATTTCACTCATTACTTTGATACAGGATCAAATTTACTTCCGTTTTTGGGAGCAGGTGCTGGAGTTGGTATTGTAGAATCACCTCAGGGTGGAAGCGGTACTTATTTTGCTTGGGATATAAAGGGTGGTGTAAAAATCAAAACAGATTCAGCTGTATCTGTAAATATTAACGCTTATTTGCAATCAATGTCTGCGGCAGTTGGAGAGAGTTATTATTGGAGTTATTGGGTTGGACCTGTTGCAATAGAAGATTATATCTCAACTTTTCAATTTGGACTTGGTGCAACTTTGAGTTTTAACTTTAAAAATTAAGAATTAAAGGCTTTAAACCTAAATAAATAAGAAAAAGCAGACTTATTAGGTCTGCTTTTTTATGTATTGATTAAATTGTTTATAATTAAATCAAAATTTCTATCCGTAATAAGTACTATTTTTGAAACTCAATTCTTATTTTTGTTGTATATACAAACTTCTCAAGATGAAATTACTGATAGTCGAAGACGAACCAAATCTATTATCGATACTACGAAAAGGATTTGCCGAAAATAATAATGAAGTAAGCGTAGCTCTTGACGGTAAAACCGCTCTTGAGATGATTCATAATTATACTTTCGATGTTGTCGTTTTAGATGTCATGCTTCCGGACATTAACGGAATAGAAATTTGCAGAAGACTTCGCGCAGCTAAAAATTTTGTGCCCATTTTACTTTTGACAGCTTTAGGAACTTCAGAAAATATCGTTACGGGTCTTAACGCCGGTGCCGATGATTATTTGGTAAAACCTTTTAAATTTGGAGAACTAGACGCAAGAGTAAACGCTCTTTACAGAAGATCACATCAGGAAACAGAAAAAATTGATACCATAACAATTGGCGATCTAGAAATAAACGGACGTGCAAAATCAGTTAAAAGAAGTGGAGAAAACATTGTTTTAACAGCCAAAGAATTTAAGCTTTTGTACTATCTCGCAAAAAATACAGGCAGAATTGTATCTCGAGATCAGATTCTGGATAATGTTTGGGACATCAATTTTGATATGAATACCAATGTTGTAGATGTATATATAACCTATTTAAGAAGAAAGATTGATAAGCCTTTTGAGACCAAACTTATTCATACCATGAAAGGTTTAGGTTATGTTATAAAGCCATAAAATGGATATTAGAAAAAAAATTACCTTCAACTACGTTGCTCTTTCTACCTTTAGTACATCACTATTGTGTATCATCGTGTTTTTTTTATTTAGAGAAAACAATAGATACCACTTTTTAAAACGTTTAGATGATAGGGCAAAAATTGTGGCTTCTATTCATTTTCAAAAAGATCCAGAGAAAATCAGATATTATAAAAATCTTCAAAAAAACGGCTTGGAAGAGCTAATTGAAGAGGAGGAATATGTATTAAAAATCAACAGTCATAACAGTTTTGATTACAATACCAATCTGAATCTTCCTAATACTTTTTACACCAATATTTTAAGTACGGGAAAAGATTCTTACGAAATTGATAATAAATACTATTTAGGACAAATTTTTGAAGAAAATGGCCAGCGCTACATGGTAATTGTGGGCGCAAGAGACCGAAAAGGAAAAGATACTACCGTTTATATTGTCAAAATTATGCTTTTTGGCGGAATCGGTTTTGTGATTCTGGCCTTCTTATTAGGTCGCTTTTTGGCAAAACGAGTGATCAATCCAGTTGCGAGAATTACGAAAGAAGTAAAAAGAATTAGTGCTTCTAATTTGCATAATCGTCTTCCGGAAGTTAAAAATTCGGATGAAATTTCAGATTTAACGAATACCTTTAATAATATGTTGGATCGATTGGAGACTTCTTTCGAAATTCAGGCCAATTTTATTAATAATGCTTCTCACGAATTAAAAACGCCAATTACAACTATTATTGCCGAAGCTGAGATTATGCTTCTTAAAGAAAGAGAAAAAGAAGAATATGTAGAGTCTTTGCAGAATATTTACAGCCAGGCTTCGAGATTAGGAAATTTAACTGAAAGTCTTTTAAAACTAACTCAAACGGGTTACGATGGGCAAAAACAAGTATCGGATGTAGCCAGAATAGATGAATTATTATTGGATGTAAAATCTGATTTGGACAAAATTTTTCCAGACAACCGAGTAAGCATCAAAATTGATATTGCACCAAAAGATTCTAATTTGCTTTTGCTTCCATGCAACAAACCTTTGTTAGAATTGGCAATCAATAATATTATCACAAATGGTGTAAAATATTCTGATAATAATGAAGTATTCGTAAATCTTTCCGCAAATGCAGAGACGATTAAGATTACAATCAATGATATCGGTATCGGAATTCCGCCAGAAGATATTCCACATTTGTATGAGCCTTTCTTTAGAGGAAAAATTGCCGCAAAATATATTGGTTATGGTTTAGGGCTTCCTTTGGCTTCTAAAATTATCAGAATGCATGAAGGTGAACTACAAGTACAATCGGAACAAAATAAAGGTACAATCGTAACAATAATCTTTAAGAAAAGAAACATTAAAAAATCTAATGTTTAATCTTAGAAAATTCTAATTTTAGATTAAGAACGGTCTAATTCGTTGATAGTTACTTTGTAAGTATAAACTAAAAGAGTATACTTATGAAAAATTTTCTTATACCTACGACTTTAAAAGACGATACAATCTTAGCTGTTAAATCTGCGGTGAATCAGTCAAAAGATACTGAATCAGAAATTATTTTAGTATTAGTTTCAGAAGCACCGGATACTTTTTCTACTTCTAGTTTTTTAAGAGAAATGAGATCCGGACTTACCAAAAGTCAGGAAGAAGTTCTGGAAACTTGCAGATATATTATTGAACACACTCCCAATACAAAACTAAAAGTCCATAACCAATACGGACTTTCAGCACCAATTTTTAAACGTCTTATTGAAGCTTTTTCTGTAAAATTGGTCATTTTGACACATTCTTATAAACAAGAAACCAAAAAAATCCATCAATATTTGGTTCAATTGGCAGGAAATCAAAAATGTCCAATTCTGCATTTGAGTACAGAAATTAATAAGGAAGTTTTCAGCAAAGCACTTTACATTGAAAATTCTACTAAAAGTATTCATGTAAAAGATGTACAGCAGTATTTAAGTGAAAATTTCTCATTTGAAATTGTAAGTCAGACTGCAAGTTTTGAAGATAATTACGAAAATGTTGCGCCGTTTTTATCAGAAGCCATTTCAAAGCATAATATAGATATGCTAGTAGAAACCAGAAAAGGCGAAAAAATCAAATTTAAAAAAGTAAAAAAAGAAAATGTCAATGAAAAACTAGGACTTCCAGTTCTTTCATTGTATGAAGAGATTGTTTGAGATCTGAGGTACTAAGTTTTTTAATTTTTAGCTCTTTAAAACTTAGAGCCTTAGAACCTTAGAACCTTAGCCCCTTAGTCTCTTAAAAGAAAATTTAATTTAAATCCGAAAATATGTTGTTAAAGAAAAGAATACCAATGAAGTACGTTCTCGGGAAAATTAAAGTAGAAATTGTTCTGGTATTAGCTTATACCGTACTTTTTGAAATTTTTCATCATTATTTTATCAATCTTCCCGTAGATATTCCGATTGCAATTCCAACCATGATCGGAACCATTATTTCCTTATTATTAGCCTTTAAGTCGAATCAGGCTTATGACAGATGGTGGGAGGCACGTATTGTTTGGGGAGCAGTTGTAAACGATTCCAGAACATTAATTCGTCAAGTTTTGACCTTTTATAAAGATCCAGATTTTTCTGTTGAAGCCAGTGAATTTAAAGAGAATTTTGCCAAAAGACAAATTGCGTGGTGTTACAGTTTAGGAGAATCTCTAAGAAAAAGAGATGCCATAAAACCACTTGAAGGTTTGATGAGTGATGAAGAAATTAAATACATCAAAAACCATCAAAACGTTCCTAACGCCATTTTAATGTTGCATGCAAGAGATTTGAGAAATGCAAAAAACGAGAAGAAAATCAACATGTATCAACAAGTTGAAATTGATAATACGTTATCAAGGCTTTGTGATGAAATGGGGAAATGTGAACGAATTAAAAACACGATTTTCCCAACAACTTACAGTATGTATATTCGATTGACACTGTGTTTGTTTATTCTGTTATTACCATTTGGATTAACAAGTGTGTTGAGTTGGTTTGCAATTCCGTTGATTACCGCTATTGGAGCAGCTTTCTTTTTGATCGAAAGAATGGCAATTCATTTGCAAGATCCATTCGAAAATAGGCCAACAGATACTCCAGTTACCACTATTGCGGGTACAATTGAAAAAAATATCAAACAAATGCTGAATGAATATCAAAGCGAATTTGATATTCTGAATGAATTTGAATTAAACGACGAACCTAAGAAAGTCGAGAAAGACGCTTACTTTGTCTTATAAGAATTTAATTTTGGTCTTCTTTTAATTAGTTGGCTGGACAGTGTGTAGTTGCGCTGTCCAGTTTTTTTATTAAAATAAACTTAAGAGTTTGTCATTTCGAGGAACGAGAAATCACACACGAAAATCCACAATGTTTGTGTTCAATCTTTACTGAGCTACTAGTGTGATTTCTCGTTCCTCGAAATGACAAAAATAAGCGTTTTACAGTTGATGGGCCAATCTCCCTAATGTTTGAATAGCAGTTCTCAATTCATTTGTCCAAGGCAGACCAAAACTCAATCGCATACAATTAGAAAATTGATCCTGAAACGAAAAAATCCTTCCTGGAGCAATACTAATATTGTGTTTTAAAGCCAAATGATAAAAAGCTACCGTATCAATTTTTTTGTCCATTTCAACCCAAAGAAAAAAGCCACCTTGCGGCTGACTCACTTTGGTACCAGCGGGAAAAGATTCTAAAACTGTATTGATATAATTGGTGCAATTTCGATTTAAGATCTGGCGAATTTTTCGAAGATGATTTTCATAACGGCCATTTTTCAAAAAATCTCCCACAACTTCATGAGTAATTGTCGTATTTGAAATAGTGTGATATAATTTCGTCCTTAAAACTTCTTTTTTAAATTTTCCTGGAATAACCCAGCCAACACGATAACCTGGCGCCAAAGTTTTAGAAACCGAACTGCAGAAAAGAACAATCCCGCTTTCGTCGTAAGTCTTACAGGTTGTTGGACGACTTGCACCAAAGTACAAATCGCCGTGAATATCATCTTCAATCAAAGGAACATTATAAAAATCCATCAATCGGACAATTTCTTTTTTATGTTCATTTGGCATCATACTTCCTGACGGATTACTGAAATTACTCATCAAAACACAAGCTTTTATTTTATTAGAAGAAAGTGTTTTCTTTAAAGCTTCCAGTTCTATTCCGGTAGTCATGTTTGTTGGAAGTTCCATTACATACAAGCCCAAAGATCTGGCCAATTGCAGAATACCAAAATAAACAGGGCTTTCGGTAACAATAGTATCTCCTGGTTTTGTCAAAGTCAGTAAACAATCCGAAATGGCAGAGATACAGCCTGGGGTTGTAATAATGTCTTCTTCAGTAAAAGAGCCACCCCAAGTAAATGACCAACGTGCAATTTCTTTACGTAAATTACTGTTTCCTTGAATTTCCTCGTAACTTGTTCCGCTGTTCGGTAATTGCCGCATGGCCTGCACCATTCCTTTATTCAATTTTGCAATTGGAAGCAATTCATTAGAAGGAAAACCAAGCGAAAGCATAGTAAGGTCTTTTTTGCGCATATCGCCATAAACCAAATCAATCAGATCCTCACGTTCGATATTTTCAACCGTTAAAATTGGATTACTTGCCGATGGTTCAGGAATTATTCGAGCCGAAATGTTACTTACATAATAGCCAGATTGTGGTCTTGATTCGATCAAAGAACGACTTTCAACTTCGTAATATGCCTTGCTTACTGTACTCATGCTGTAACCCGTTTCGGCACAGACTTCACGAATAGAAGGCAGTTTATCACCCACATTTAAAAGTCCAGATTTGATCTGTTTCTCGATACGGTCAGCAAATTGAAGATATAAGTAATTAGAATTTTTCATAAAAAAATAAAAACTGTTATGCTGCAATTTACAAAAACTGTATCTGTATTGCTATTTTATTTTTTGGAAATTTGCTTCATCAAAAGAAAACAAATTCAAAACACATTTTGTGAAAACAACAAAGTATTATATTGCGGCGATTTCAGCCTTTATTACATGGGGACTTTTCAGTTTGGTTTTAAAGCCAATTCATGATTATCCTTCATTGGATATTTTATTTTTCCGTGTTTTTAGCTGTGCTATTTTGATGCTTTTAATTGCTTTTCTCTTCAAAAGAAAACAAATAAAAGAAACAATTGCTATTTTCAGTGCTTTATCAAAATCAGAAAAAAGAAAATCAATTTTATTGAATATCGGCGGAAGTGCTTTTTTGATGGGAAATTGGTTTACTTTTATTTATGTAGTAAATCATGTTAGCGTTAAAGCAGCGTCTTTGGCTTATTTGGTTTGCCCAATTCTAACAACTTTATTGGCTTATTTCATATTGAAAGAAAAACTGCTAAAAACACAATGGCTTTCAGTTGGATTAAGTATTTCAGGATGTATATTGCTTTCATACAGCGATATAATGGACATGTTTTTCAGTATCATTATTGGATTAACTTATGCTGCTTATTTAGTAAGTCAGCGTGCCAATAAAGGTTTTGACAAATTTATAGTTTTGACTTTTCATATAACATTGGCTGCATTGTTTTTAGTACCATTTTACCCAACTTATGGAGGACCAGTTCCAATGGAATTTAAATTCTATTTCTGTATCGAAACAATCGCAATCTTATTTACAATTGTACCGCTTTTCCTGAATTTGTACGCGCTTTCCGGAATCAATTCTTCGACAGTTGGAATGTTATTAAACATCAATCCGATGATTGCATTTGGGTTGGCAGCCTTTGTTTTCAAAGAAAATATTACGCCTTTACAAATTACAGCATACGGAATTATTTTTGCTGCAGTGTTAGTTTTTAATTCACATCATATTTTTGCCATAAAGCAGAAATTAAACACAATATCCAAAGGTTCATAATCCTTAGTTTTCATATTTTTTATTGGTTTAAAATCGAAAATTACCAGAATCTTAACAGGATGTTTAAACAGGAATGATTATTTTTCATTCCTGTTTTTTTATGCGATAAAGCGAAAAAAGTGATAGCCACGAATTCACGAATTTTTAATATTTATTTTATAATAATTCGTGAATTCGTGGCTAAAAAAAACTATTAAAAACTGAATCTATTGATATGAAAAATACCAAACTTCAAGCCTTTACTCCGTTATTTTATTTAGTGTGGTCAGATGATTTATTGACGCAGAAAGAATTTGCTACTTTAAAAGAGTTTATCAATTCCTTAAATGTTTTATCTGAAGAAGAAAAGCAATATTTACTTTCGAAAGTAGATATTTCTAATCCGCCTTCGCGAAATGAACTCACACAATGGAAATCGGATATTGAAAAAAGTATTCAGGATAAATCTTCTATCAAGTCGATTTTTGATATTGCAAAAGCGCTTTCAGGAAACGATTTGGACTTAACGCCAATTGAATCAGATTTTAAAAAATTAGAAAATGATTTAGGAATTTTAGGCGAAGAAGCACTTCAAAACTTTAAAACCAAAGCTGGATCTTTTACAGCAGATTCTCATACTGATGCGAGCTTTGACATTCAGAAAATTACTCAAATTTTAGATGGAAAAGAAGCTGCCATTATCGGAAAAGTAAAATCGGTGATTTCAAGACCTGAATTTGCTTACGAAACTTCTACCGATATTAATGTTTTTAGGCAAACTGTTTACAAATGGTGTAAAATTCTGGCAGATGAAAATCTCGGAAATATGGCCTATCCAAAGCAATATGGTGGCGGAGAAAACATAGCCGATTATTTTGCCATTATGGAAACGCTGAGTTATCACGATTTAAGTTTGGTAATTAAATTTGGTGTTCAGTTCGGACTTTGGGGAATGAGTGTTCAATCTTTAGGAACAGAAAAACATTATGCTAAATACTTAAAAGATATTGGTTCGCTGAAACTTCCAGGATGTTTTGCTATGACAGAAACGCATCACGGATCAAACGTAAAAGGTTTAGAAACAACGGCAACTTACAATCATAACGATCAGACTTTTACCATTCATACGCCAAATAAAAATGCTCAAAAAGAATATATCGGAAATGCCGCTGTTCACGGACAAATGGCAACTGTTTTTGCAAAATTGATTATTGATAATCATGATTATGGCGTAAATGCTTTCGTGGTTCCGTTACGAGATCCGAATGGAAATGTGATAAACGGAGTAACAATTGGCGATTGTGGTCATAAAATGGGATTAAATGGCGTGGACAACGGAACGATTAGTTTTGATAATGTGGTGATTCCGAAAGAAAATATGCTGGATCGCTTTGCTTCTGTAAATGATAAAGGCGAATTCGAAAGTCCGATTCCGAGTGATAACAGACGATTTTTTACCATGTTAGGAACTTTGGTAGGAGGAAGAATCGGAATTCCTCGTTCGGCTTTAGCTGCAGCTAAATCTGGATTAACAATTGCCATTCGCTACAGCGATCAAAGAAGACAATTTGGACCAGAAGGAGGTTCTGAAGTTCCGATTTTAAATTACAGAATGCATCAACGTAGATTGTTGCCTCATTTGGCTAAAACTTATGCAGTTCACTTTGCGCTTCAATATTTAACGAACAGATTTTTACATAAAACTGAAGCCGAAATGCAGGAAATCGAAGCTCTTGCGGCTGGAATGAAATCATATTCGACTTGGAGCACTAGAGATATTCTACAAGAATGTCGTGAAGCATGCGGTGGAAAAGGCTATTTGTCTGAAAATAGAATTGATGCGTTGAAAAACGATACAGAAATCTACACTACTTTTGAAGGTGATAATACCGTTTTGATGCAATTAGTGGCCAAAAACCGTTTGTCTGAGTTTAGAAAAGCATTTGGAGAAATGGGTTCACTTGGAATCATTAATTATGTTTATGAAAATGCTAAAACTGCCATTACAGAGAAAAATCCGATTGCAACTCGCAGAACAGAAGACGAGCATTTGTTAGACGGAGAATTTCATCTTCAAGCTTTTATTCATAGAGAAAAAACAATTTTGGCTTCTGCTGCAAGACGTATTAAAAAATTAGTTGACGGTGGTTTAGAAGCGTATGATGCTTTTAATGTGGTTCAGCATCAAATGATTGACGTGGCACAGGCTTATTTGGAAAGAGTAGTTTTAGAACAATTTCAAATCGCAATTAAAGAAGTAGAAGATGAACAATCAAAAGCGATTTTAACGAAACTAAGCCAATTGTATGCGCTTTCGCAAATCGAAAAAAATAAAGCATGGTATCTTGAAGATGGTTATATGGAAGCAGTAAAAACCAAAGCAGTTCGTAAAATGGTAAATCAGCTTTGTTGGGACATTCGTCCAGATGCTGTGGCTTTGGTAAATGCTTTTGATATTCCTGAAAGTTGCCTGTCGGCACCGATTGCAGCACATATCTAATTTCAAAAAATACATTTCTTATAAATGATTTCGGTTTGAATGCAATCAAATCGAAATCATTTTATTTATGAAAAACGACACTTGTGATTGTTTTATTTATATCAACCGTCTAAATCGCACCCGTTTTTAGTACATTTTAACCACAGTGAAATAATTCCCTTTTTATACTTTCGCTTTGTTATATTTGTAAATCCATTAACTAAATCAACTTGAAAAATTATTACTTATTTCTGTTCCTTTTTATTATAAACTTTCCGGTTTTTGCATTGGGAAGTACAGATGATATTTTAAAACAATTAAATGAGGCAATAAAAAATAAGCAGCAATATGTCAAGATTAAAGAAGAACGAATTCTTAATTTTAAGAAATTAAAATCAGACAATCTTACCAAAGAACAGGAATACAATTACAATAAAACACTTTATTTTGAGTATCAGAAATTAAACCCAGATTCGTCAATTCAGTATGTAAAAAAGAATCTTAAAATTGCAGAAGAATTACAAGATAAAGAGCTTTTTAATTTAGCTCAATTACAATTAGTTACCTTATATTCTTCGTCTGGAAAATATCGCGAATCTGAAGCGCTTTTAAAAAGCATTAATAAAAACAATCTCACAACTTCTTTACTTCCCAATTATTATATTTCTTATCGAGAGTTTTTTGAGCATTATGCGGCGAATAGTTACAGTCCCGAATATCGAAAACAGATTGGTAAATACAGAGATTCGTTATTAAATATTTTAGATAAAAATACACTTGAATATCGGATTAATAGAATTCAGCAGGATATTTTTATTGATAAAAAATACAAGAATCCAGAGAAAGAATTATTGGTTTTATTAAATAAAACAAAAGAAGAAAGTCCTCAATATGCCATGATAACCTATTTATTGGGGAAGATTGCAGAAGCTACACATGACTTAGAAGCAAGAAAGAAATATTATGCGCTTTCTGCCACTTCGGATATTAAAAATGCCAATAAAGATAACGCTTCGTTACAAGAATTAGCATTGGTTTTTTATGAAATTGGTGATGTAGATATGGCATACAAGTTGACACAATCGGCAATTGAAGATGCATTATACTGCAATGTTCAGTTTCGAACTTTACTGATGTCAGAAGTATATTCTATAATCAATACCGTTTATCAGGAACGTGAAGCACAACGAAAAAGCGAACTACAAATTTATCTTCTTTGTATCAGTTTGTTATCGTTATTCTTATTGGTGGCTATTATTTACGTATATATGCAAATGAAGAAGGTTTCGCGAATTCGATCAGAACTTTATGAAACCAGTCAGAAATTGGCAGAATTAAACAAAGATATTACAGAAACCAACAACCAATTACAGCAAAGTAATTTGCAATTGTCTGAATCTAATTTGGTTAAAGAAGAATATATTGCGCATTTCTTCAGCCTTTGCTCGACTTACATCAATAAACTGGAGAATTATCGAATTATTCTAAACAAAAAAGCTACTGCAAAACAGTTTGATGAAATTTATAAAATCTTAAAATCAACAACTTTGGTTGATAATGAGTTAGAAGAATTATACAAAAACTTCGATATTATTTTTTTAAACTTGTATCCAACATTTGTAAAAGATTTTAATGCGTTGTTAATTCCCGAAGAACAGATCGTCTTAAAGCAAAATGAATTATTGAATACAGAACTTCGAATTTTTGCTTTAATCAGACTTGGAATTACAGACAGTGTTAAAATAGCGGCATTTTTACGTTATTCTTTAAGTACAATTTACAACTATCGTACGAGAGCTAGAAATAAGGCGGCAGTTTCACGAAATGATTTCGAAGAAATGGTCATGAAAATCGGTTCAATGGCTTTGAAAGCGTAAATATTTATTTTAAATCTACTACTTTTTTTACGACTTAAAAATTATTAAACAATTGTAAATCAGTTTTTTAATTTTTTAATCCACTACTTTTTTCTATCTAAAAATGTAACGTGAACGATAACGTTTTAGTTTTACAATATGATAAAAAAAGTTTTCCAAAAAGACTTTTCCCTATTATAAACTAATGCTTTAATAATTACTGTTATGTTAAAAAACGTTAAAACAATTGTTGTTTTACTTTTACTAAGTTCTTTGGGAGTGAATGCCCAAAACAAAGTTCCAGTTTATTTGGACGATAAAAAACCGATTGAAGAGCGTGTAGAAGATGCGCTGAAACGAATGACTACTGATGAGAAAATTGCCATGATTCATGCGCAATCTAAATTTAGTTCTCCAGGTGTAAAACGTCTTGGAATTCCAGAAAACTGGATGACTGACGGACCACACGGAATTCGTACAGAGGTAAAATGGGACGAATGGGATCAGGCAGGATGGACAAACGATTCTTGTATTGCTTTCCCAGCACTTACAGCACTTTCATCTACATGGAACAAAGAATTATCTTCTTTATATGGTAAATCTATCGGAGAAGAAGCGCGTTTTCGTAACAAAAATGTATTATTAGGGCCAGGGGTAAACATTTATAGAAGTCCATTAAACGGTCGTAATTTCGAATATATGGGAGAAGATCCGTTTTTGGCTGCAAAAATGGTGGTTCCTTATATTAAAGGAGTTCAGGCAAATGGAGTTGCTGCTTGCGTAAAACACTTCGCATTAAACAATCAAGAAACAAACCGTAATTCAGTGAACGTAATCGTTGACGATCGTGCTTTATACGAAATTTATCTTCCAGCTTTTAAAGCAGCCGTTCAAGAAGGTGATGTTTGGTCGATTATGGGATCTTACAACAAATATAAAGGACAGCAATGTTGCCACAACGAATATTTGTTAAACGATATTCTTCGTGGAGAATGGGGCTTCAAAGGAGTTGTAGTTTCAGATTGGGGTGGAGTTAGCGATACGAAACAAGCTATTCACAATGGTTTGGATATGGAATTTGGTTCTTGGACAAACGGTCTTTCTTGGGGAACAAGTAATGCTTATGATAATTATTACTTAGCAAAACCATATTCTGAAATGATTAGAAAAGGAGAAATTGGAACTAAAGAATTAGACGAAAAAGTACGTCGTATTCTACGTTTGTCTTTCTTGACTACAATGGACAGAAATCGTCCTTTTGGATCTTTTGGAACTGAAGAACATGCTATTGCTGGCCGTAAAATTGCTGAAGAAGGAATTGTTTTATTACAAAACAACAATAACATTCTGCCAATCAACCTTTCTAAAACTAAAAAGATCGCGGTTATTGGAGAAAATGCGATCAAAATGATGACAGTAGGAGGAGGAAGTTCGTCGCTTAAAGCAAGATACGAAATCACACCACTTGAAGGTTTAAAGAAAAGAATCGGAAATCAAGCTGAAATTGTGTACGCAAGAGGTTATGTAGGAGATCCAACAAGTAACTATAATGGTGTTATTGCTAAAGTAAGTTTAGAAGAAAAACGCCCTCAAGCAGAATTAACTGCAGAAGCTTTAAAAGTAGCTAAAGATGCAGATATCGTTCTTTTCATTGGAGGTTTGAACAAAAGTGAAAATCAGGATGACGAAGGTCACGATCGTAAACATTTAGAATTGCCTTACGGTCAAGATAAATTAATCAGCGAATTAGCGAAAGTAAACAAAAACATTGTTTTCGTAAATATTTCAGGAAATGCTGTTGCAATGCCTTGGATTAAACAAGTTCCAGGAGTTGTTCAAGGATGGTTTTTAGGGACAGAAGCTGGAAGTGCTTTAGCAAATGTTTTGGTTGGAGATGTGAATCCTTCAGGAAAATTATCTTTCACTTTCCCAGTAAAATTAGCTGATAACGGAGCTCATGCTTTAGGAGAATTCCCAGGTGGAGACGATGTAAAATACAACGAAGGGATTTTTGTTGGATACCGTTGGGTAGACAAAAATAAAATTAAACCATTGTTCTCTTTTGGACACGGTTTAAGCTACACGACTTTTGCTTACGGAAAAGTAACAGCTGATAAAAAACAAATGAACGAAGGAGATAAAATTACTTTTTCTGTTAATGTAAAAAATACAGGAAGCAGAGAAGGTTCTGAAGTAGTACAGTTATACATTACAGACGTAAAATCTTCATTGCCTCGTCCGATAAAAGAATTAAAAGGTTTTGAAAAAGTAGCGCTTAAAGCTGGAGAAGAAAAAACAGTAACGTTTACAATCGATAAAACGGCTTTAAGTTTCTTCGATGATAAAAAACATGACTGGGTTGCAGAACCTGGTGATTTCGAAGCAATTATTGGTGCTTCATCAACAGATATAAAATCTAAAGTGAATTTCTCACTTAAATAAGTTTTTATTTCTAAAAATTGGTTGGTTTGTTAAGCTGCAAGTGTAAAAATTTGCAGCTTTGCTTTTGGTTAGAGAATTACCTTTAACATTAAACAATAATATTAATTTTACCATTAAGACATTAAGATTCATTAAGAATGCTTTATTTTTAAACATTTGAAGCATACGATTCATTACGTCAAACTAAAAAATCATAAAGAGAAGCTTTATTTTCTTTAATGTTTTGACATAAGATTGATTACTAGGTTTAAACTTAATTTTCTGAATATCTTAATGGTGAAAAAATAAATATCATGAAAAAAATTACAATTGCACTATTGACTTTATTTTTTGCGCACAATAGTTCAGCGCAGACTCTCAATAAAATGCAATGGTTTAATGAACCTGAAAAATGGGAAATTAAAAACAATGCATTAATTATGAATGTCACTGCAAACAGTGATTACTGGAGAATTTCGCACTACGGATTTACGGTTGATGATGCTCCTTTTTATTACGCCAATTACGGAGGTGAATTTGAAGCAAAAGTAAAACTGACCGGAAACTACATTGCGCGTTTTGATCAAATGGGTTTAATGATTCGAATTGACGAAAAGAATTACATCAAAACAGGAGTAGAGTTTGTTGACGGGAAATTCAATGTCAGCACAGTTGTAACACACGAAAAAAGCGATTGGAGTGTAACAACTCTGGATAAAGCACCACCTTTTATTTGGATTAAAGCCGTGCGACGATTAGATGCTATTGAGGTATTTTATTCTTTTGACGATAAAAACTACATCATGACCAGAAATGCACCATTACAAGACAATACGCCAGTTATGGTAGGTTTAATGGCCGCTTCGCCAGACGGAAAAGGTTTTGAAGCGAAATTTGAAAACTTCTCTGTAAAGCATTTGCCAGATCAAAGAAGAGCAGAATGGCTTAAAAATCACCAATAAATTTAAATTACAATTTTAAAATTCCAAACTATAAACTATCAACCCAAATGAATATTAAACCAAAAAAACATTACGAAATTTTAGATGGATTACGTGGAGTAGCAGCTATTCTGGTTGTTGCTTTTCACATTTTTGAAGCTTTTGCAGGCGGAAACCGTTTTAAACAAATTATCAATCACGGATATCTGGCAGTAGATTTCTTTTTCCTTTTATCGGGATTTGTTGTCGCTTATGCGTATGACGATCGTTGGGAAAAAATGACACAATGGGAGTTTTACAAACGCCGTTTGATTCGTTTACAGCCAATGGTAATCATGGGAATGATCATTGGAGCCATATTTTATTATTTTCAAGCTTCGGATATATTGTTTCCAATGATTGGAGGAATGGAAGCCTGGAAAGTCATTTTAACCATGGTAATTGGATTTACTTTGCTACCAATTCCGCCGTCATTAGAAATTAGAGGTTGGGGCGAAATGCATCCTTTAAATGGTCCGGCATGGTCGCTTTTCTTCGAATATATTGCAAATATCTTGTACGCCTTAATCTTTCGTAAATTTTCGAATAAAGTACTATCGGTTTTTGTATTGATATTTGCCGGATTGTTGATTAATTATACTGTTTTTGGCCCAAAAGGAGATGTAATTGGAGGATGGTCATTGAATTTAGAGCAATTGAATGTTGGTTTTACACGACTATTATTTCCATTTTTTGCTGGAGTTTTATTATGTCGTTTAGGGAAATTAATTCACGTAAAAAATGCGTTTTGGATTTGCAGTATTTTAATCACGATTGTTTTGGCATTGCCAAGATTTGGAGATGAAAATAGCCTTTGGATGAATGGAATTTACGAATCAATCTGTATTATTTTCATTTTTCCATTAATTGTTGCCATTGGAGCAGGAGGAGAAATCAAGAATGAAACTTCTTTAAAAATCTGTAAAGCTTTAGGTGATATTTCATATCCAATTTATATTACACATTATCCATTAATTTATTGGTTTACCGCTTGGGTTGTAGATAATAAAGTTTCGATGAAAGACGGATACATGGAAGGAATTGGAGTTTTAATCGCGAGTATAATTATGGCATTTGTATGTTTAAAATTATACGATGAACCAGTTAGAAATTGGCTGGTAAAGAAGTTTCAAAATAAAAAGCAAGTAACAGCATAAAGAGTTTTTTAGAGTTTGTAATTTTTGTTAGTTACAAATACGAAAAGGGATAAAACGTTTTGTTTTATCCCTTTTTTAATGAGATCAAATTTATTGCAGTTCATAAAAATTTCGCTTCCCAATTTTAATCTTAGTTTCTTTTTTTAATGAAATCATTTCGTACGGATCAATAATTTTTTCATTATTAATCTGAACGGCACCACTTTCAATCAATCTTCGGTTAGCCGATTTTGTAATGTCATTTTTTATAAAAGCACAAAGATCAATTAATGAAATTTCTTCTGATTTATTTTCTAAAGAAGAAATCGAAACAGGAAGAAAAGATTTTGTTGCTGCATTTTTGCTTTGAAATTGATTGATGAAAAATTGCTCTGCTTGTTCCGCATCATTTTGATTGTGGTACTGACTGATAATATTTTTTGCAATCATTTTTTTGATATTCATCGGATTTTCATTCTCCAATCTTTTCTTGATTTCTTGTTTTTCTTCGAATGAAAAATCAGTTGTCAATTCTAAAAACTCTAGAATAAGATCATCAGGAATTGACATGGTTTTGCCAAACATTTCATTGGGTTCATCAATCAATCCAATGGTGTTGTGAAGTGATTTGCTCATTTTTTCTTTTCCGTCTAATCCTTTCAACAAAGGCATACACATTACAATTTGTCCTGAAAGTTTAAAACTTTCTTGTAATTGTCTTCCCATGGTGCAATTAAACAATTGATCTGTTCCACCCATTTCGATATCAGCATTGATTTTAACCGAATCAAAACCTTGTAAAATGGGGTAAACCAGTTCGTGCATGGCAATTGGTGTATTCTCTGTAAATCGTTTGTTGAAATCATTTCGATGCATTAATTGCGCAACTGTGACATTCGACATAATCTGAATTACTTCAGAAAAAGGAAGTTCATCCAGCCATTCCGAATTGAAAACAATTTTAGCTTTTTCAACATCAATAATTTTAGACAATTGCGAAATGTATGTTTCGGCATTGTGCTGAACTTCTTCAATGCTCAGCGGTTTTCGGCTTTTGTTTTTTCCTGTCGGATCGCCAATTCTGGCTGTAAAACTTCCAACAACGATTACGATTTTATGACCTAAATCCTGAAATTGCTTTAGCTTTTTTAAAACAACCGCATGTCCCAAATGCAAATCGGGAGCTGTTGGATCAAAGCCCAGTTTGATAATCAATTTTCTGTTTTCTTTTTCAGCTTGGTTTAATTTTTCTTCTAAGCCATTTTCGGGAAGAAAGATGGCGGCATTTTCTTTTAATTTTTGAATTGTTTCCATTTTTTTGAAAATAAAAAAGCCCGGACAAAATGCCCGGGCTTTAAGGTTTATATAATTTTTATCTGTTTAAATTACAGTTTTGAATTCGTTGAATTATATGCATAGCCTTTCCGAGCAAGTATTATTGCATAATAATAAGTGCTGAAAAATGGAAGACGTAATATGCTGTTCAAGAATTTCATATCGACTGCAAATGTAAATAATAAAATCTAATTTAATCTGCTGAAATCCTTTTAAAATCTGCGTGAAATACTTTTGCGCATCGATTTTTTTATGCAGATATATACAGATTAAAGTAGATTTACACAGATTTGAGTATTGTAGAAAATAACAAAGGTTCAAAGGAAAAACTTTGTCCCTTTGAACCTTTGCAACTTTGTATCTTAAAAAAAGTTATTCTAGAACTAACTGTCCTAAAGCTTCTTTAGTAAAACCTTTTAATTCATCCGTTTTTCCAGCTTTGATTTTAGCAACCCAATTTGGATCAGATAAAAGAGGTCTTCCAACGGCAACCAAATCAAAATCGCCTCTGTCGAAACGTCTGTTTAACTCTTCTAAAGAAGTTGGTTCAGAACTTTCTCCTGCAAATGCGCCAAAGAAATCACCAGAAAGACCAACAGAACCTACTGTGATAGTTGGCGCGCCAGTTACTTTTTTAGCCCATCCAGCAAAATTCAAATCAGAACCCTCGAATTCTGGCTCCCAGAAACGACGTTGTGAAGCGTGAATAATATCAACACCAGCATCAACAAGAGGAGTAAGCCAAGCTTCTAATTCTTGCGGATTTTTAGCTAATTTATAATTGTAGTCAGAAGGTTTAAATTGAGAAAAACGCATGATAACTGCGAAGTCATTTCCAACTTGTTTTCTTACTTCTTTAATTACCTCGATAGCAAAACGATTACGTTCAGGAAGTGTTTTTCCACCGTAAATATCTTCACGTAAATTCGTTTCAGCATTAAAGAATTGGTCGATTAAATAGCCATGTGCTCCATGAAGTTCGATAGTATCAAAACCTAATCTTTTAGCGTCAGCGGCAGCTTTTCCAAAAGCTAGAATGGTATCTTCAATATCTTTTTCAGTCATGGCAACACCATTTCTAAAATCAGGACGATTTAATCCAGACGGACCTTCAAAAGGAACAGGAGGAACCCATCCAGAATGGTGGTTGTCCATAATTCCCATATGCCAGATTTGCGGTCCCATTTTTCCGCCCGCAGCGTGAACTTCGTCAATTACTTTTTTCCATCCATTTAAAGCTAGATCGCCATGAAAATGAGGAACATTAGCATCATTAGAAGAAGATTTTCTGTCAATAACAGTTCCTTCAGATAAAATTAAACCAACTTCGCCTTCAGCTCTTTTTTGGTAGTAAGCAGCGACTTCATCAGTTGGAACTCCATTAGGAGAAAAAGAGCGCGTCATTGGCGCCATTACGATTCGGTTTTTCAGATTTAACGTTTTTAAGTTAAATGGAGAAAACAGGTTGTTTGTACTCATAGTAATTTTACAAATTAGATTGAATTAATTTACTGAGTGCTTCAAAGGCACCTTCGTTACGTTTATAATAAGTCCATTGTCCAACACGTTTGGCTTCGATAAAACCAGCGCGCTGCAAAATAGACAGGTATTCGGATACTGTGGATTGTGTTAAACCAGCTTTGGCTTGAATCTGCCCAACGCAGACACCATGCTCAAAACCAGCATGTTCAAGCTGTCCCGGAAAGTTAATTTCGGGTTCTTTTAACCATTCCAGCATTTGTAATCTGGATTTGTTGGATAATGCTTTAAAAATTTCGATCGTTTCCATGAAACAAATATATCGACTTTTCTCGATATACCAATTAAGAGAAAAATATTTAGGATAATTTTATGATTGGGAGAGAATGAATAATACAGAATAAAGTTTTTTAAGTTCAAGAAATTTTATGAAAGAAAATTTATATTTGCTTTTAGGATAATCTCGCAAAACTGTGTGAGTGATTCTCATTTTTGTCATTTCGACGAAGGAGAAATCTCCGCTAGTAGCTCCGCATAGGATGTCGCCAATCTTTGTCGAGTTTCTCGTGGAGATTTCTCCTTCGTCGAAATAATAGTGCGCTGATTATAAGATTGAAAAAGAAAACCCCCAAATAATTAAACTTAATCATGAAAAAAACTTTACTTATTGCAGCATTTTTATGTTGTATCGTAACGAGTACAAAAGCACAAGTAGTAGGTGTAAATATTGGAGATATTGCTCCAGAAATTGAGCTTCCAGATACAAAAGGAGAAAACATATCGCTTTCTTCTTTAAGAGGTTCTTTGGTTTTAGTTGACTTTTGGGCTTCTTGGTGCGGCCCTTGCATCAAAGAACAGCCTGTTTTAATAAAATTACACAATGCTTATCCAGATAAATTATCAATTTATGGCGTTTCTATGGATACTAAAAAGCCATTATGGACCGCAGCAATCACAAAAGGGAAATTACCTTGGACAAATGTTAGTGATTTAAAATACTGGCAATCTCCAGTTGTTGGTGATTATAAATTGCAATCTGTTCCGTTGAACTTTTTAATCGATAAAAACGGAATTATTTTAGCAAAAAATATTCACGGACAGGCTTTAGAAGCTAAAATTAAGGAGCTTTTAGAGGTACAATAGTTTTTTCTTAACCGCAAAGGCGCTAAGGTTTACGCTAAGCACGCTAAGAAAAAAAACTTTGCGAACCTTGCGTAAACCTTTAGCGCCTTTGTGGTTAAAAACAAAAAGTCCGATCAACTAAGATCAGACTTTTAATTTTTAATTCTAAATTTTCTTAAGACTCTTTAATAATTTTCTTTACACCTCCAAAATTAGTTTTCAGCATTTCTCTAATCTGAAACTGTGTTTTGTTTCCCGATGCGCTTTTCCAATCTTTCAAATCAAAAATATGAATTTGATCTGCATAAGGATTCGTTAAAAATGAAATTCGTGAAATGGCATATTTATAGTATTTCAGTTCGTGAGAAACATGTCGATTTGGAACCACAATTAGTATGTTTTCCCATTTCAGAAAGTCCTTCGGAACATCATTTCTTTCTGTCAATCCTAAAGATTCAAAAAAAGCAACAATCTTTTGATCATTAAGTTCATTAATCTTATGATCTAAGGTTTTGAATTTACTTTGGAGTCTATTTTCGTTTATAATAGCACTCATAATTTTCTTGCTTTTTTATGATTTTAAAATAAAGTTACATCAAAAGAAAATCATTTTTGAATTTGAGGCTATTAGATTCATTCTAAATTTTGAAACCCATTTTAGAACTTTATATATGAATGAGTTATCATATTTTGATAAAATACTATTAATGTTTCTTCTGTAAAAGCCTTATTTTTATCACTATTTGAATTTACTAACAAACCAACCTATGAAAACCACTTTTCCTCAAAGAATAATTATGTCTTTTTTTCTCCTGTTTTTATTTCAAGCTTTTGCACAAAATAAATCGGTTAGAGAATTAACTTTAATTGATAAAGATTGGCGGTTTTCATTCGGACATTTATACGATACCAAAAAAGATTTCGGTCATGCAGAAGGCTACTTTTCGTATTTAACCAAAACAGGTTTTGGTGACGGACCTGCTGCAAAAGATTTTGACGATCGAGCTTGGAGAAAATTAGATTTACCGCACGATTGGGCAGTCGAACAACCCTTTAGCGAAAGCGCAAGTTTCAGCCACGGATTTAAAGCAGCTGGAAAAAATTATCCAGAAAAAAGCATTGGCTGGTACAGAAAAAAAATCACCATTCCGAATGAGGATTTAGGAAAGATTATTTCTTTGAAATTCGATGGTGTTTTTAGAAATTCAAAAGTCTTTTTTAACGGTTTTTACTTAGGAACAGAAGAAAGTGGTTACAATGGTTTTGAATACGATGTATCGGCTTATGTCAATTATGGAGGAGAAAATACCATCGTTGTTCGAGTTGATGCTTCGATGGAAGAAGGTTGGTTTTATGAAGGAGCAGGAATTTACAGACATGTGTATTTGCAGAAGACAAATCCGATTCATGTAGTTCAAAATGGAACTTATGTGACTTCTGAATTGGTAGATAATGATGCAGTGGTTACAGTAGATATAAAGATTAAAAATCAAGGAAAATTTAAAGGCTCGATTGAAATAATTCAAACCATTTTTGATGCGAAAAATAAGCAGGTTGCGGTTTCTTCTGAAAATATATTGGCTCCAGAATTTTATCAAACTATTGATTATAGTTCAAAGTTACGTGTTGAAAAACCATTTTTATGGGATATTGATTCGCCAAATTTATATCAATTAATTACCAAGATAAAGAAAGACGGAAAAGAAATTGACAGTTATAAAACTTCTTTCGGAATTAGAACTATTGAATTTAATCCAGAAAATGGTTTTTTCCTTAACGGAAAACATGTAAAATTGAAAGGAACTAATAATCATCAAGATCATGCCGGAATTGGAACGGCGCTTCCAGATGAAATTCAGTATTACAGAATTCAGAAACTGAAAGAAATGGGCTCAAATGCCTATCGCTGTTCTCATCATCCGCCAACGCCTGAATTATTAGACGCTTGTGATAAATTAGGAATGCTGGTTATTGATGAAACCCGTTTGATGGGAATCAACGATTATCATTTAAATGATTTACAACGAATGATAGAGCGCGACCGCAATCATCCAAGTATTTTCTGCTGGTCGGTTGGAAATGAAGAATGGCAGATTGAAGGCGGAATTACTGGCGAAAGAATTACCAATATCATGCAGGATTTCAGCAAAAGTATCGATCCGACAAGACCTGTAACAGTAGGAATCAGCAGCGGATTTAAAAGCGGAATTTCTAATGTAGTTGAAATTATGGGATACAATTATCTTGGAAACGGAGATATTGATGCGCATAGAAATCAATTTAAACAACAACCCGGAATGGGAACCGAAGAAGGTTCTACATTTGCAACGCGAGGAATTTATTTTACAGATGATACCAAACATTACCAAAGCGCTTATGACAAAAAGCCAAGACCTACTTTTTACAGTATAGAAGAAGGCTGGAAATTTTATGCTGAAAGACCTTATTTGGCAGGAATGTTCATTTGGACAGGTTTTGATTATCGTGGTGAACCAACTCCTTACGGCTGGCTATCTGTAACTTCTTATTTCGGAATGATGGATGTTTGCGGTTTCCCAAAAGATAATGTTTTCTACCTTAAATCGTGGTGGGGAAAAGAGCCAGTTTTACATTTACTGCCACATTGGAATTGGAGCGGAATGGAAGGCAAAGAAATCGATGTTTGGGCGTATTCTAATTGTGATGAAGTAGAGCTTTTTCTCAACAAAAAAAGTTTAGGAAAAAAGAAAATGGAACAAAACGGACATTTAGAATGGAAAGTAAATTATGCTCCAGGAACTTTGGAAGCCGTTGGTTATAAAAACGGAAAAAAAGTACTTTCTGATATTCAAAAAACAACGGGAAAAGTAGAAAATATCAAATTGTCATTAGATAAAGAAAATGTTTTGAAAGGAAACGTTTCTGTTGTAACAGTTGAAACTACAGATAAAAATAGTTTGCATGTTCCAACGGCAAACGACGAAATTACGTTCTCTATTAAAGGCGGAAAAATTTTAGGAGTAGGAAATGGAGATCCAACTTCGTTAGAAAGCGATCAGTTTATTGATGACATTGTTTTGGTTGCTATAAGTAATTTTAAGGAACAAAAAGGTTCAAGTACTATTCTTCCTCAGAATTTGCCAAATTATAACGAAAATGAATGGACAGAAGCTTTTAAAAATCGAGATTATAAAAAACAAGCACCATCGTATATTTATAAAGGAGAATTTGAATTGAAAAATAATTCGGTTTCCAATGTGGTGAGTTTTTTTTATAAAAAAATAGGAGTAGAAACTGTTGTTTTTATTAATGGAAATAAAGTAAATCCAAGTGCAGAAGATCCTCAAAAGTATGTTTTGAATGCATCCATTTTAAAGCAAGGAAAAAATACAATCCATATTGCAGCCACTCCATTACAAAAAGTAAAAGACTGGGATGTAATGAACACAGACCCAGGAATTATTCAAGTTATAACACCAGCAGAACCTTGGAAAAGGAAACTGTTTAATGGCTATGCGCAAATAATCATCCGGAAAGATGAAAATGCTAAAGAAGTGGTTTTGTCTGCTTCTGCAAAGAGATTACGAGCAGGAACTTTAGTTGTAAAATAGTTTCAAGCTTGAAGTAGTTTAACCGCAAAGAGCGCTAAGAATTACGCAAGGTTCGCAAGTTTTTTTTTAAATTGAAATGAATTGCGTCCAGCTTTAGCTGGATGTACAAAAAAGGCTTTAGCCAAACAGTTCTTAGTTTGGCTAAAGCCTTTTTTGTACATAAATAGTAAACCTCCAGTTAAAACTGGAGGCGATTCAAATAAACTTTGCGTCTTAGCGACTTTGCGAGCATTTTTTCTTTCAAAATAAAAACTTTGCTCCCGATGTCTATCGGGATTGCGAAAAATCTTAGCGCTCTTTGCGGTAAAAATCAAAACAAAAAATTAACAAAAGAATAATGTTTGATTTTCATAACTTTGCAAAATGAATAATCAAACAGAAACTCAGAATTGTGATTTCACTTCAGATTTGAAGATGAAAGGTTTTAAAGTATATCCTATAAATGGAGATTTTAGTAAAGTTCCCGTTTACAGCCGAAGAGACTTTTATAAAATCTGCATCAATACCAGCAAGAGCATCATACAATACGCGGACCGCGGCATAGAAACCGACGGGACAATTCTGTTTTTCGGTAATCCGATTATTCCTTATTCTTGGGAAACAGTTTCAGAGAAATATGAAGGTTATGCTTGTGTTTTTACAGAAGAGTTTTTTAAAACCAAGGATCGATCAGAAACACTTCATGAATCGCCTTTGTTTAAAATTGGAGGAACACCAATCTTTACTTTAAACGCTGAGCAAAAGGTTTTTATCGATTCATTATTCCAGAAAATGATCGAAGAATATGAAACCGATTATGCATTCAAAGACGATTTAATGCGCAGTTACGTCAATTTGATTATTCATGAATCAATGAAAATGCAGCCTTCGGAGAATTTCTTTAAACATAAAAATGCATCTTCGAGAATTACTTCTTTGTTTTTAGAATTGTTGGAAAGACAATTTCCTATTGAAACCAAAAATCAGCCTTTAGCTTTAAAAACACCACAAGATTACGCGCAAAGTCTTTCTGTGCACGTAAATCACTTAAATCGTTCGGTAAAAGAAATTACAGGTAGACCAACTACAGCACATATTACCGACAGAGTGATTAACGAAGCAAAAGCTTTATTGCAGCACACCGATTGGAGTATTTCTGATATTGGTTATTCGCTTGGATTTGAATATCCGAGTTACTTCAATAATTATTTTAAAAGACTTACAGGAACGGTTCCGAAATCGCTTCGAATGTAAATTGTTTCAATTTCTTAATTTTTTGTTTGAATATTGTTATTTCCCGACATTAGTATTGCACTACATTTGTCCCGAAATAAACAACGAATCATTGTATCAGTTTTTAAAAGACTAAATAATACTTCACAAAAGCGATTTCTTGCTTTCCTGTTTGGTTTTAAATTTTGATCAAAAAAATATTAAATTTTAAAGTATTAATTAAAAATGTAATCTCCTTTTAAAAAGAGATTCGATGTTCTGATTGTTTAAACAACTTTTAAAATAAATTATTAACCTAAAAACAACGAAATTATGTCGACACTTTTCACTGCCGTAACCGAAGAAGGTAAAATTCCAAATACTTATATGACAGGTGAAGTGTCATATAAGAAGCAGACGAGCGAAATTCATCCTGAAAATACTGTGATCAAAGATGTTTCTTTTGAACCAGGGGCAAGAAGCAATTGGCACAGTAACACTAGTCTGCAATTAATCATTGTAACAAACGGAATTGGGTATTACCAAGAAAGAGGCGGGCAAATCAATCTTATCGAAAAAGGAAAAGTAATTACCGTTTTACCAGGTGTAGAACATTGGTACGGCGCAACACCAACATCAAAATATTCTCATATTTCTATTAGTACAGAAGTAGATAAAGGTTTTGGAGTTTGGCTCGAAAGCGTAACCGATGAAGAGTATTATTCTTTCGAAAGATGCTAAGATTCTAAGTTGCTGAGATTCTAAGATTTTTCTCGTAGATTTTACTGATTCGTAACAGATTTTATTTTTTGATTAGAAGAAAATAATCGAAATTTATATAAGTATTTGTATATCAATATGAATCAGCAGAATTCCTATGCCAATTTCTTAACGGTTTTAACTTCAAACTTGAAACAAAAACAAAAAACAAACAAACTATAAATTATGGAAACAAAAAGTATTAAAGCCTTTGGAACAGAAGCAGCCGAAGCCCCTTTACAAACATTAGATATTAAAAGAAGAGAAGTACAAGCACACGACGTAGAAATCGAGATTTTGTATTGTGGAATTTGTCATTCCGATTTGCATTCGGCTAGAAACGAATGGCATGGTACAATGTATCCAATTGTTCCTGGACACGAAATCGTTGGGCGTGTGACAAAAGTGGGAGATCACGTTAAAAACTTCAAAGTAGGACAATTAGCGGGCGTTGGTTGTATGGTTGATTCTTGCAGAGAATGCGATCATTGCAAAAACGATTTGGAACAATATTGTGATGAAGGAAATATATTGACATTCAATTCTCCAGACAAACATTTAGGTGGACATACATTTGGGGGCTATTCACAAAGTATTGTAGTTGATGAAAATTATGTACTGCATATTTCAGATAAGTTAGATTTAGCTGGAGTTGCTCCATTGCTTTGCGCAGGAATCACAACTTATTCTCCATTAAGACATTGGAAAGTTGGTCCTGGTCAAAAAGTTGGAATCGTTGGAATTGGTGGTTTAGGACATATGGGAATCAAATTGGCTAAAGCTATGGGAGCTCATGTAGTTGTCTTTACAACATCTTTGTCAAAGTTTGACGCAGCAAAAGATCTTGGTGCTGATGAAGTAGTTTTATCTACAGATCCAGAACAAATGGCGAAACATGCAAAAAGCTTAAATTTTATTTTAGATTGCGTTTCGGCTGAACACAGCATCGATGCTTACTTAAACTTGCTAAAAGTTGACGGAACTTTAACGCTTGTAGGCGCGCCAATGGAACCACTTCCTGTAACTTCATTCAGTCTTTTGTTAGGAAGAAGAAGTTTCGCAGGTTCTGCTATTGGAGGAATTGCCGAAACTCAAGAAATGCTTGATTTCTGTGCAGAACACAACATCACGGCAGACATTGAATTAATTGGTGTTAACGACGTAAATGACGCTTACGAAAGATTATTAAAAGGAGATATTAAATATCGTTTTGTAATTGATATGGCGTCTTTAAAATAAGGTTCAAAGCAGCAAAGGCTCAAAGGGACAAAGTTTTCCAATCTTTGAGTTGAAAATGGAAAGCTATATCAGCGAACAAAAAATAATAAAGGCTCTAAGATACGGGGAATTAAAGCTTTGAGCCTCTGTTCCTTTGAGCCTTTGTGCCTAAAAAAAAGAAAAAAATGCAAACACGTAAACTAGGAAATAGCAGCTTAGAAGTCTCTACTTTGGGGCTTGGCTGTATGGGAATGAGTTTTGGTTACGGACCTGCTCATGATAAAAATGAAATGATTAGTCTGCTTCGTTCGGCTTATGAAAAAGGAATTACGTTTTTTGATACAGCAGAATGTTACGGACCGTTTTTGAATGAAGAATTATTGGGAGAAGCATTATCGCCTTTTCGCGATAAAGTTGTTATTGCCACGAAATTCGGTTTTCTGGAAGGCGATTCTAAAAAAGGATTAGACAGCCGTCCCGAATGGATTAGAAAAAGCGTTGAAGGTTCGTTAAAGAGATTGAACACAGACGTGATCGATTTGTATTATCAGCATCGTGTAGATCCAAATGTGCCAATGGAAGACGTTGCAGGAACTATAAAAGACTTGATTCAGGAAGGAAAAGTAAAACATTTTGGACTTTCAGAAGCGGGTGTCGAAAGTATTCGTCGTGCGCATGCAGTTCAGCCTGTGACAGCATTGCAAAGCGAATATTCACTTTGGTGGAGAACTCCTGAGGAAGAAATTTTTCCAGTTTTAGAAGAATTAGGAATTGGATTTGTGCCTTTCAGTCCGTTGGGAAGAGGATTTTTAACCGCTAAAATTGACGAAAACACACAATTTGACAGTACAGATTTTAGAAATACTTTACCACGTTTCACACCAGAAGCTAGAAAAGTAAATCAGGCTTTAGTCGATTTGTTATCGAAAATTGCAGCAGAAAAAGGAGCAACAAATGCACAAGTAGCGCTCGCTTGGATTTTGGCTCAAAAACCATGGATTGCACCAATTCCAGGAACAACAAAATTACATCGTTTAGAAGAAAATTTGGGTGCATTAGATTTAAAACTTACAGAACAAGATTTGGCAGAAATTGAAAATGCTGCTTCAAAAATTAAAATTGAAGGTTCAAGATATCCAGAACATTTGCAAAAGCAAGCTGGAAAGTAATTTTCAAAGTTACAAAGGCTCAAAGGTTCAAAGTTGCAAAGGCAAAACCTTTGAGCCTTTGCAACTTTGAACCTCTGCACCTTAAAAAGGAAACCCCTCAAGCAATTCAACTCTTGAGGGGTTTTTTAGCAAAGATTTGAGGTTCTTAGATTCTCAATAGCTTAGAATCTTAGAATCTCAGAATCTTAGCATTTAAAAAAAAAAATAAATAATAACCAATTAAATTTATTTTACTTTTTGTCTAGGTTTTGTTTCAACATTTTAGCATGTTCTAAATGTGCTGTCAAACCTGCAATATTGTTAGAAGCCCAAGTTCTTACTTCTTGATCGTTAGCATCTTTCGCGGCTTTCTCTAATTTTTTAATTGCTTTTTCGTGACCATCAATCATCATGTCAGCGAATTTTTTATCGAAATCAACACCTGTTTTTTCATTCAGTTTATTGTATTCCTCTTGTCCTTCTTCAGTTAAAGAAGTTGGAAGCGTAAAGTTTTTCGCTTTCGCTAAAGTACTTACTTCAGATGCCGATTTAGTGTGCTCATCAACAAGCATTTTACCAAATTTTTTCACTTCAGCATTAGTACTTTTAGTTTGTGCTAATTTACCTATTTCGATTTCAGCTAAATTAATTTCCGCTTGATCTACCAAGAATTCAGAATCATCTTCTTTACTATCGATAGAGTCAAATTTAGCCTCGTTTGCATCTTCTGCTACTTCTTTTGGATCTTCTTGTTTGGTTTCGTTTTTACAAGATTGAAGACATAATACAAGAAGTCCTGCTCCTAAAATAGTTTTTCCGGCTAATAATAACTTTTTCATGATTTTAATAGTTTAATGTTATAATGTAAAATTATTGAGAACATGTAAGAAAATTTTACAGGATTTTTATGGATTGTTATAGGATTTGGATGCTGTATAAAATTTAGAAAATGTATGTTTGTAATACTATTGAAAATAAAAAGCTTCATGAAACAAAAAATTACAATCCTATTTCTTTTAGCGACAGCTTTCCTATCAGCCCAAATAAGTTATAAAGGTTTCATAGATAAATATCCGATCGAATTTGTCTCTGATGTATATTCTGATGGAGTTGGATCAGCAATTTATGCTTATTCTAATTATGATACTCCAATTGTTTTAAATGCAAAACTTACAGGAAAATCGCTGGTTTTAATTGAAAAAGATAAAAATGACAAGGAAACAGCAAAACTGACTTTCGAAAATTACGACGAGAAAAGCAATCAATTAAGCGGAACGTGGAAAGATTTAAATTCAGGAAAAGAACTCAAAATTTCTTTAACAAAAGAGTTTGATATCAATTACGGAAATGATGTAGAATGGACAGAAAGAGAAATTTTACAACCTGTTTCATTTAAAGACAAATATTTTAAATTAGTTATTACTAAAGAAAAAGGTAGTTTTTACTCAAGAGTTTCGGCTATAAAAATCATCGAAAAAAAGACTGATAAATTAATTCAGAAAATCAATGTACAATGCCAGCTTTGGGGATTGTATAATGTTGCTGTCGGAGATTATAATTTTGATGGATTTGAAGAATTTTCTGTTTTCGAATCTAGTTATGCAGGACCCAATACTTCCAGAATCTATTTTCTTTTTAATCCGAAAACAGGCAAATATTTTGAAAGCAGTTTTAGCGGCACTTCTTTAGAATTTGACAGCAAAAAGAAAAGAATTTATGAACATAATCAATGTTGTGCAGGAAGAAGTCATGAAAATGCCGAATATAAAGTTGTTAATAACAAAATGGTTTTAATAAAAAAGACTTGTATGGAATATGATGAAAAAACGCAGGATTACAAGACGATTAAATGTGATTAGTTTTATAATGTATTAAGTATAAGAAATCCCAACTCCGAAGAGTTGGGATTTTTTTTGACCAACCATCAACCATCAACAATTGACAATTAACAATTAAGATTTTACATTTCCTCTTTCACAATTCCCATCCCACAAATTTGAAAATTCTGGACAAAATTCTATAACGGAATCGTCTTACTTTTGAGGAACTTTGACTTATCAGATTTTTAGAATTTAATCCTATAAAAAATAGAAATCATGCCAGATCCAAGAATTAAGAATGAAGAGCAGTATGAAGCGTTGGTGAAAAAAGGATACAGCAAAGAAAAATCGGCTCGTATTGCCAATACGCCAGATGCAGGAAAGAAAGGTGGAAAAGCAAAACCTTATGAAGAATGGACCAAAGAAGAACTTCAAAAACAAGCCAGTAAAGTGGGGATAAAAGGAAGATCTTATATGAATAAAAAAGACTTAATTGATTCTTTAAGAAATAATTAAAATTTAAAATGAATTATTAGTGTGATAAAAATTTAAATATCATGAATGCTGCGAGAAAAGAAGTTTTAATGGATCAATTGATAAAAGCACCACATTTAGTTATCGAAAAACTAGACTTGGAGTATATAAATGATAATCAATTGACGATTGTAAGATGTCGCGAAGGAGAGAATTTCGTTTATAAAAAAAACGGAAGAGATGTAAAAAGCAAAAATGAAATTAAACGCATTAATAGTTTGGTATTGCCTCCGGCTTGGGAAAATGTTCGTATAACAGATGTTACAAACGGTCATTTACAAGCAGTTGGAACAGATGTAAAAAACAGAAAACAATACCGTTATCATCCGAAATGGAATCTGATTCGTAATCAGACTAAGTTTTACAAAATAGCGGCATTTGGTGCGAAACTTCCATCAATTAGAAAACAAGTTGATCTTGATTTGGAAAAGAAAGAATGGTCGAAAGAAAAAGTAACGGCTTTAGTCATTCGATTGATGGAGGAAACGCACATCAGGATTGGAAACGAAAAATACGCAAAAGACAATAAGTCTTACGGACTTTCGACTTTGCGAAAACGTCATATCAATATCAACAAAAATTCACTTCGATTTGAATTTATTGGTAAAAAAGGAAAACAGCACACCATTACAACTCGAAATAAAAAGTTGATAAAATTGGTCAGCCGTTGTGAAGAAATTCCAGGATATGAAGTGTTTAAATACTATGATAAAAACGGTGAAAAGAAGATTTTAGACAGTCACGCCGTGAATGAATATCTGCACAATATTTCTGGAGAAGATTTTAGTGCCAAAGATTTTAGAACATGGGCTGCGTCGATTATTTTCTTTGAAAGTTTAATGGAAATGGGAGTTACTTCTGATGAAAAGGAAATCAAACAGAATGTCATAACGGCTTTTGATTTAACGGCAGAAGCGCTCGGAAATACTAGAAAAGTATGCAAAGATTATTACGTTCATCCACTTTTGATTTCGACTTATGAAGATGGTTCTATTCAGAAATATTTTGATAGAGCAAAGAAAAGCCGAAGCACGAAAAAGTATTTTACAAAATCAGAAATCGCATTTTCTGAATTGATTCGGCATTACGAAGTCAATTTTGAATCGGAATGTTCATAAAAATAAAAGAGTTAGGGCATCTCTCGAAAAGCTTAAAATTTACATACAAACAGAATCAAAAATCAGTATTAACTAAAAAACTATTATTATGTTACGTTGGACAGTCACATTTATTATTCTAGCCATAGTGGCGGGAATATTTGGTTTTGGTGGAATTGCCGCTGGAGCCGCTAGTATAGCAAAAATTTTATTCTTCATATTTTTAGTCTTATTCATTATTTCACTAATCAGTGGAAGAACGAGAGTATAATAAAAATAGCAGTAAAATAAAGAATTCATAAAACGACACATTTATTTCGATAATGTGTCGTTTTGTGGTTAAAATTAAAAAATAGAAATCATGGGAACAAAAAGCGGTGCTTATCAGGATGTTTACATCAAAAGAGAAGACGAAATGGTAAGTTTGAAAAATGATGTCACAGATTTTTGCGAAAAATACATAAAGCCTGTTCATCCCAAAAATTGGGATTGGTCGGTTCGTGATTTTGAAAATCCTGAGAACGATCCGACAATTGCAGAAGCAAGAGCTATAGCAAACGTGGTTTTTAGGGATTTATGCAGCAAACAAACAGATGTTGATCTTTCGACTATGAATAATGTGCATGCGATAAAAGCCTATTTAGATCCGAATAGTAAACATGAAGCTTTTAATATGGAAGAATTCGCTTTTGCCTTAAAAGTAGAATTGGAGCACGGAAGAGTAAAAGACGTAAATGTGACCAATAATCATCCGTTTTTAACCGCTATGATTGCACTTGCCCATATGACCGAAAGTTTGACTTACTACAAGAGATTGAAAGTAATGGAAGCGGAAGGAGAAATCTATGAAATTGTTAGAAAACTGGAAACTTCTCCAAAAGGAAAAGAACAATGGTATATAGAATTGGGCAAAGCTGAACAAGAACTGAACGAAGCGCGGGCGGGATTAGCAGAACGTCTAGCGCGAATGGACGATATCCCAGTATTGAAAATTATTGGAGATTAAGTAGTTGAATTTTTTAAACTCAAAAAAACCGTCTCGTTTTTTAACGGACGGTTTTTTCTTTTTATAATATTAAAATCGATTTAAAAACGACGAGGATCATTTTCAGGATATTCTTCGTCATCATTATCTTCCTGGACATCATCTTCTATATAATCGTTTTCATGTTCATCGATGTCTTCTTCAACATAATCATCTTCATCTTCCTCGTCTTCCTCATCATCCTCGTCTTCGTCCAAATCTTCCAAAACATCTTCTGTTTCGTTAAAGTCGTAATCGTCTTCTCCAGCATCTGAAGGATTGTCTAATTCGTCCACTTCATCTTCGTAATCGTCGCCTTCAAGTTCTACTTCGTAAACATCATCATTATTGTCTTCCAAATCTCTGTCCGTATGAAAATCGTCGTTTAAATCATCCAAATCGTCATCAGACATATAATCTTCCTGATCAGGGTTTGGTCTGTTCGGATTATATCCGTTTCTAACAGTGTAACCACGTTCTGCTATTTCAGCATTATCATTGTCGGGTTGACGAATATCATCTTTTAAGTCTTCTCCTAAATTTCTGTCATTAGAGAAATGATTCTGAATATCTCTATTTAAACTGTTTTTTTTATCTGTAGTGTTCATGACGTTTTGTTTTTATGATTTCTATATTACAAAGCTACCGATGAAATTGCACGTATTTTTATAGAATTGTATAGTCTAATTGTATAATTAACAGATGTTTAGAATGCAATTTATATTGTAAATCATATAACCAGTCCGATTTTAGAGGTCCTAATTTTATAATCTTATTAATCGTAAAAATTATTACCATGAAAACTACAGATAGTAAAGCAACATCTGCAAAAACAACCGCTAAAAAAGAAACAACCCCAAGAGGAGTTACGAAGCCAAAATCAAATGCAGCTTCTGGTTTAACAGAATTATTTGAAGAAGCATTAAAAGATATTTACTGGGCAGAAAAAGCGCTGACCAAAGCATTGCCAACGATGGTAAAGAATGCTTCTTCAGTAGAATTGAAAGATGCAATCGACAATCATTTAACTGAAACAGAAGAGCAAATTGCGCGTTTAGAACAAGTATTTAAAATTATTGGTCAAAAAGCCACAGCAAAAAAATGCGATGCTATGGAGGGTTTGATTGAAGAAGCAAAAGGAATGTTGGAAGAAACTGAAATTGGCGTTGTACGTGATGCAGCAATTATTGCGGCAAGTCAAAAAATTGAACATTATGAAATTGCCACTTACGGAACATTGAGACAATTTGCAGAAACACTAGGATTGCCAGAAGCAGCAACTTTATTGGAACAAACACTCGATGAGGAAAAAGGAGCCGATAAAATATTGACTGAAGTTGCCGTAAATGCAGTTAATCTTGAAGCTGCTGAAATTGAATAAAGAATAAAAATGTATTTAAAAGTGCAGTTTTTAAGACTGCACTTTTTTCATAAATAAAAGAATTTATGCCCGAAGGTCCTTCCATAGTAATTTTAAAAGAAGAAGTACAGCAATTTACTGGAAAGAAAATCATTTCTGTTTCTGGAAATGCTGCTATTGATATTTCCCGATTAAAGAATAAAACGATAAACGCTTTTAAAACCTGGGGAAAACATTTTTTAATTTGTTTTGATTCTTTCACCGTAAAAATTCACATGTTAATGTTTGGAACATACAGAATCAACGAACGTAAAGAATCTAAACCGCGATTAAGTTTGGTTTTTGAAGATGGAGAACTTAATTTTTATACTTGTTCGGTTAAATTATTAGAAGGAGATATCAATACTTATTATGACTGGAGTGTTGATGTAATGAATGAAGACTGGAATCCAAAAAAAGCTCAGATAAGTTTAGAAAAATGGTCGGATAAAATGATCTGTGATGCCATTCTCGATCAGGATATTTTTGCTGGAGTGGGGAATATCATTAAAAATGAGGTTTTGTACCGCTGTTATATTCATCCAGAATCTATTGTTGGAAAAATGTCATCAAATGATATCAGTCAGATTATTGCCGAATGCTCGACGTACAGTTTCGAATTTTTATACTGGAAAAAGAAATTTGAACTCAAACAGCATTGGGAAGCCTATACAAAAAATGTTTGTCTGAGATGTAATCTTCCATTTCATAAAAAGAAAACAGGAGAACGAAAGCGCAGAAGTTTTTTCTGCACCAACTGTCAAGAATTATATATATGAAAAATAAAGTATTAATAGGATGTTCAAGCTTTTACAACAGTTTCTGGAAAAGCATATTTTACCCCAATAATCTGCCTTCAAAAAAATGGTTTGAATTTTATTGCCAACATTTTAATACTTACGAATTTAATGGTAGTTTTTATAAATTTCCAACGCTTAAAATTTTTCAGAATTGGTACAACAAATCGCCAGAAGCCTTTATATTTTCAATAAAAGTACCAAAAGAAATCACACATATTAAAAAGCTTTATGATTGTGAAGGACTTTTGCATGACTTTTATGAAGTCTGTATAAACGGAATGAGAGATAAATTGGGTGCTATTTTATTCCAATTTCCGCCTAGTTATGCTTTTAGCAAAGAAAAACTCGATGCTATAATTGGGATTTTAAATTATGATTTTCAAAATGTAATCGAATTTCGTCACGAAAGCTGGTGGAATGTTGAGGTATGGAATTCTTTTAAAGAAAACAATATCACTTTTTGTAGTGTAAGTCATCCAGATTTACCGCAAACTATATTTACAGATTTTCCTTTGCTATATATCCGATTTCATGGAGTTCCACGAATGTTTCATTCGAGTTATTCTACAACAGAATTGACAGATTTAGTGGCTAAAATTGATTTAAAAAAAACAGGATATGTTTATTTTAACAATACGGCAAGTGAAGCTGGAATTTTGAATGCTTTAGAATTAAAACGAATGAATAATAGTTGAGTTTGTTGCGGTTAAATAAAAACTTAAAATTTAATAGCCACAGATTAAAAGGATTAAAAGGATTTTTAAAAATCTAAATAATCATTTTAATCTGTGGCTAAACTTTTTATATAAATTCCTTGCGTTTCTTTGCGAAAACTTTGCATTCATTGCGGTTAAATAAAAAACTACAATTTCAAACTTCCTTCAATTCCGTCATCCATTGTTTTTCCTGTTACAAAAGCGGCAGTCATTTTGGCGATGGCAACCATTTTCCCGTTTTTATTATTCCAGTAGTAACCATCTTCAGGAACAACTTTAATGACACTCAAATTCGGATCGTCTTCGCCTCCAGGCATCCATATTTTAACTTCTGGACTCCACAGTTCTTTGATCGTTTCTTTATCATGCTCAATACTTGCTGTTCCGTGCAAAGTAAGAAACTTATCGTGAGGCTCCGAAAAAAAGATTTCGACCATTGGATTTAAAGTAATTTCAGCATTTTGACTACTGTTTCTGTCCGATAAGAACCAAAGTTGTCCCTTATCATCGATTTTTTGAACAGACATTGGTCTTGACTGTAATCTGTATTCGTTATAAGTACAAAACATGCATGTTTTTATATTTTCTGCCAGATCTTTTATTTTATCTACAGCAAATTCATCTTTAAGGTCTTTATGATCTCCCATGATATTGTGTTTTAAGTTTGTATATGTTTGAAAAACAAATAGATATTTGTCTGAATAATGATAAAGTAAAGTTGCCATTTTTATCCCTTTTCTTATTATATAATTAACCTGATAAATTATGAGATTTCAATTTGATATTTTGTAAGAATATGATTTATCACTCATTATCGGATAAAAAGCAGTATATTTGGATAAATTAAAATTTACTCCCAAAAGTACGATGGCTGATTATACTATATTTTATACGGATGATGATGACGATGATTTAAGCATTTTTACCGATGCAGTAGAATCTATGCCACAGAAAATCACACTTCAAACTTATACAGGAGGAGATAAATTGTTGCATGCCATTTCTAATAATTCATCTCCTGCACCTTATGTTGTTTTTTTAGATTTAAATATGCCAGGAAAAAACGGCTTTGATGTATTAGAGGAACTTCGAAAATCTGATTCCCAAAAAGATATACCTGTACTTATTTATTCGACTTCGAGTGAACCGGGTATTATTGAAAAATGTCGTATTCTTGGTGCAAACGGTTTTATTACAAAACCAGTTTTAATGAGTGACATCATCAAATCTATAGAACATGCTTTGCAGATTGATTGGAGTAAATTCATTCCTACCAAATCCAATTTTGTGCTCAAATATTGATTTACGATAAATCGGGAATGTAGACATTAAATACAGATCCTTTGCCTTTTTCGCTAGAAACTGTAATGAAACCTTTATGGTTTTCAACGATTTTTTTCACAATCGCTAGACCGATTCCTGTTCCTTTAAATTCGCTTTCAGTGTTCAAACGCTGAAAAACTTCAAAAATCTTGTCTTTATAGGCAAGTTCAAAACCTATTCCGTTATCAGAAACTTTAAGATGATGATATAATTTGTCTTTGAATTCAGCTTCTGGTAACGAACTCCCATTCACTTCTGTGACTGAAATTTTTACTTTTGGGATAACATCTTTGCGAGTAAATTTCAAGGCATTTTCGACCAAATTGTGTAGCAATTGTCTAAATTGAAACTGAATGAGTGAGGCTTCGCCTAAATCGCCATATTCTACAATAGCATTTTTTTCTTCAATTCGATCTGAGAAATCGCTTATTACTTCTTCGGCAATTTCGTTTATTTTCACAGTTGTAAAAACGCGATCGGCTGAATTGGCGCGGGAATATGTAAGTAAATCTTGTATTAAAGTTTGCATTTTTTTTGCCGAAACTTCAATTCTTCCCAAATAGGTTTTGGCGGTTGCCGAAATATTCTGATCATCCAAATCTGAAAGTCGGCTGGCAAAAGTTTGTATTTTACGCAAAGGTTCCTGCAAATCATGACTTGAGATATAAGCAAACGACTGTAGTTCGATATTCATATTGACTAAATCTCGATTTTTAAGTTCCAGTTGTGTGGTACGTTCAATAATTTGTTCTTCTAGTTGATTGGTAAAGTTTTTTTGTTCTTCGATATCAGTGCTGGTACCAACCCACATTTGTATTTTGCCGAATTCATCTATTTGTGCAATCGCACGACTGAGTTGCCATCTGTATTCGCCATCATAACGTTTAAAACGATGTACAAATAGAAAATCATGTCCTGTTTTTACAGACTCCATCCAGAGTTTTACATTTTCTTCCCGATCATCTGGGTGCACGACTTGCAGCCAGCCGTTTTTCTCAATTTCTTTTTTCGAAAATCCGCAATAGCTATAAAAAGTTTCATTGAAATAATTGAGATTTCCAATGGAGTCACTTGTCCAAATTAATTGCGGAATAGAATCGGCAAGGAGTCTGAATTTTTTCTCGCTCTTGAGTAATATTTCCTGATTTTCTTTTTCATCGGTAATATCCATTACCGTTCCGATCATTTTTGCAGGTTCTTTGTTATCATCATAAAATATCTTGCCATGAACTTTTATCCAGCTTATGGTTTGGTCTAATTTCTGAATGCGCGCTTCATATCTGTAAATACTCGTTTTTAAAGCTTTTTCAAAGGCTTTCAGAACAATAGGCTCATCTTCTGGAAGAATTCGGTTTCTAATATCTTGATGCACGATTTTAGTACTTTTTTCAAAACCGAAAATTTCCAATAAATTATCGCTGTAGATTAGTTTTTTATTTTGAAGATTTAAATCCCACATAGCAATTTCTCCAATTTCTGCTGCTAATCTGGCTCTTTCTTCTGCAGTTTCGACTTTTTTTCTGGCTTTAACTTTAGAAGTAACATCATTGACAGTTACCATTATACCAGACGATTTTCCGTTTTTTTCGTACAGCGGCGTATATTCGTAATCGAGATAGAATTTTTTTAGTTTTCCTTTAATATCCACATAAGCAATTGATTCGTTTTCACGGATTGTTTTGCCTTCATCACGCACTTCATTTAATAATTCTGGATATTTTTGATTGGCTAATTCAGGAAAAACTTCCAATAAAGGTTTTCCGATAGTGTCTTTTTCTTCTCTTTGCCAAATCGTATACAACATGGTATGATTGGCTAACTCGATAGTATGGTCTTTCCCTCTAAAAATAGCCATTGCCATAGGAGAATCCATAAAAATATTTCGAAATGCTTTTTCACTTTCAGTTAGAAGATGTCTTCCTTTTACTTCTTCAGTTATTTCATAAGCAACAACAATAACTCCGGTAATGGAATTTTCTTCCTTTAAAGGATAAAAAACAAGATTAAAATAAGCTAATTCTTCTTTGTTGTAACGATTTAATGTTACAGTAAATTCATCTGCAAAATAAGGTTCACCAGTTTCAAAAACATTTTTCAAAATTGGGTAGGCTGTTTCTTTAGATTCGGGAACAGAATCAAAAATAGGTTTATTCAAAAGATCATTTTCTGTTCTGTCAATAATATGAAGATAAGTGGTATTTGCCATTTCAACGACTAGATCTTCTCCTTTCAAAATGCAGATTCCAAGAGGTAATTGTTTGACTGTATTTCTAAAACGTCTTTCGCTTTCTGCCAGTTTTTTTTGAGTAAGTACTTGATTGGTTGTTTCATTGCAAATAACTAAGACACCGTTTGTTTTTCCGTTTTCATCATTTACAGGACTGTAGCTAAAGGTCCAGTAAACATCTTCCATTTTTCCGTTTCTATAAATCGGAAGCAATTGATTTTCATGCCATGTAGCTTCACCTTTTTGCAGAACCTGATCAATTAAAGGTTTAATAAAATCCCAGATTTCTGGCCAGTATTCCGCACCTTTTTCGCCAAGAATAGACGGATGTTTACCATTGTTTCCTAAACTAGGACGATAAGCATCATTATAAAAACAAATATGATCTTGTCCCCAAAACAAAAACATTGGGAATTTGGAGTTTAGTAAAATGCCAAGAGTCGTACGAAGACTCTGCGGCCAATTTTCTATTGGTCCAACGGATGTTTTGCTCCAATCTTTGGCACGGGTAAGCTTACCCATTTCTCCTCCGTTTGCCAAAAAATCATAATTAGTGTTCATTAAAAAAGGATTGTTATGGTCTTGTACTGATATTAAAGGTCGTATAAAAATGTCTAACTAATTTTAAACACAGTTAAAATTAAGAAAAAATAAATATTCAATTGAAGCCGATTTTTGAATGAGCTAAGATTAAAATCGTTAGAGTTAATTTTATCTGTTTTCAATGCAGAAATTTGATAAACAGTTAAAATAAAAGTTATGAAACGAGAAGATTCAAAACACGAGATAGACTATATAAAAAAATATACGGAGCAAGGTTATACAGGAACATATTTGTTTGAAGACAATCATTTGATTGATGCAGAAACTAAAGAAGTATATCAGCCTGAAGATATTTTTATTGTAGCACACCATCGCTATGAAGGTATGAGCGATCCAGATGATATGTCTATTTTATATGTGATCGAGACAAAAGATAATAGAAAAGGAACTCATTTATTAGGATATGGCCCAACAGCAGATTTGGAAGAAGCAGAATTCTTTAAAGATATACCAAAAGCCAATTATTCGAAAAATTCAGATATAAATGAAGTGATATAAAGAATAGAAATAGATTGGTATTTTTATTTTGCTGATGAGCAGTTGTTTCAAATTTATTTGAGGCAGCTGCTTTTTTTTGAGGTTCAAAGTAACAAAGTGACAAAGGTCCAAAGAGACAAAGGAGGAAAAGACTTATGCTTAAAAAACTCTGTCACTTTGTTACTTTGAACCTTTGTTACTTCAATAAAGAAATTATGAAATATCTCTCCAAAATTGTATAAAGAATTGATTGACAACATAGACGAAATTTGGAGTATAGAAAATGAAATAAAACCAAAGTTGGTTTTTATGTAATAATCACAAACATTTCTATTAAACCAAAACCTATACAATGAAGAAACTTTACATAAACACTGGAGGATTTGATGCTGTCTTTAATAATTTTAAAGATAGTTTTGGTGGTGACTTAACGATTACAGCCAATGAGTATAAACTTACTTTCAAATCAAAATGGGCAAACGGAAGTATTTCTGGAGCTCGCTTTGAAAAAGAAATGACTTACCTGAATTTTGATCTCACTTTTAATGAAGAAGTAAATTTGAGTATTGAGTCTAATCCTTTCATTCCAGTATTTTTTGTGTATTGCGAAAAAGGGAGTCTTTTGCACAGTTTTGGTGCAAATGGAGACCTAAAATCTTTAGAGAAAAATCAATCTGGTATTATGAGTAATTCCTCATCAATAAACAGTGTTTTGTATTTTGAAAGTCATAAACACATTCAATTTTCATTAATCGGAATTCCAACAATTGTAGAAAATGTAGAGAATGAGTTTGTTTCGGATGTTAAAAGAATATTTACAAACGAATCTGGAAATTATATCTATACCGGATCCGAAAATCATAAAATAGAACAGAAGTTTCAAGAATTAAATACAATTCCGAAACAAGGAACAGTTCGTTATTTGTTGATGAGAAGTATTTTACGAGAAATTTTAGAACTGGAAATTGCACAGCACAGTTACAATTATTTAACTGCTTTTAACCCGATTTTGAATTTTGCATCTAAGCAAATCAATGAAATCAAAAAGTTACATACAGTTGCTGTAATTGCGCCATTGCAATTCATTAAAAGAAGTTTGCAGACACGAACTTTAAAACAGCAATTAGAATTAAAACCATACAACCAAAAATTAGCTAGCTAGAAAGCCTCACATATTCTTCACCAAAAAAAACAGCTTCACCGAGCTGTTTTTTTATTTTTAAGAGAATTATTCTTTTTCGTAATGCAGAATAAAATAAACCATGATCAAGTTTAAAAAAAGCGAAATGCTGTTTGTAATAATAATAGGCCAATCGCTTTTCAAAATGCCATACACAATCCATACCGCGATTCCAAAAGTTAGAATGGCAAACATTTTAAGCGAAATTTCTTTTACTTTTTTGGTTTTCCAAACTTTCAAAATCTGCGGAACTGTTGAGATTGTGATACAAGCTCCAGCAAATAAACCAATTATATCTATGTAGTTCATTTCTTAAGGTTCTAAGGTTCTGAGAGGCTGAGGTTCTAAGTTTTTTAAAACTTTGCGTCCTTTGTGGTTAAAAAATTACCCACCAACTAATTCCCCTCCATTAATGTGAATAAATTGTCCAGTAATGTAACTACTGTCTTCGCAGGCCAAAAATACATAGGCAGGCGCTACTTCAGACGGTTGTCCAGCTCTTTCCATCGGATTGTCTTTTCCAAAATCGGATAGTTTGTCAAAGCTGGCGACAATCAGCGGTGTCCAGATTGGGCCTGGCGCAATACCGTTTACACGTATTTTTTTCTTAGCCAGCATACTCGAAAGCGATCTTGTAAAACTGACAATTGCACCTTTTGTACTAGCATAATCGGCGAGATGTTCGCTTCCGCGAAAAGCAGTTACAGACGTTGTATTGATAATCGTATCGCCTTCTTTTAAAAATGGAAGAGCTGCTTTTGTGATATAAAAATAAGGGTAAATATTGGTTTCAAAAGTTTTATGAAGTTGTGCTGAGGTTATTTTTTCCAATTCGCTTTGCGGAAATTGAACAGCAGCATTATTCACAATAATATCGATATGTTTAAAAGTGGTGTGGCATTTTTTTATAGCAGATTTACAGAATTTTTCATCCTTCAAATCGCCACTTATCAAAAGACATTGCTGTCCTTCTTTTTCAATCATTTTTTTGGTTTCAAGAGCGTCTTTGTCTTCTTTCAAATAAACGATAGCAATATTGGCACCTTCTCTGGCAAAATGAACGGCAACGCTTCGACCGATTCCGCTGTCTCCGCCAGTGATAAAAGCTGTTTTTCCTAATAATTTACCGCTTCCAACATAATTCTCTCTAATGATTTCCGGCTCTGGATTCATCATATGTTCGTTGCCGGGAAGATTTTGTTTTTGTTCGGGGAATGTTTTTATCTTTTTCATGATTTGTCTCTTTTTAAACATTTTTTCTCACTTAAAATTAGCTCATAAAAGAACTTTGAGTTGTCCTAAAAGAAGTTTTGTTTGCCTCAATAAAAATAAAACATATAAAATTGTATGAAAATACACTCAATAGTAAGAAATGTTAAAATAACAGGAAATTTTCTAATAACTTAAGTATCATTCTAAAGCCTATGATTTTTAAACAAAAGTGGGAATTGTGTAAAATATTTTATTTTAGATAAAAAACCCGCTCGTTTATTTTTTTATACATTTGAGAATTTACATGCCATTTTAAAGACTTACTTATTCAAATTATTAAAAAAATAGGAAAATTTTTATATTATTTAAATTCAATCATTTTGACTTACAACAGATTTAAACTCCAGACATGGTATTAATTGTAGACGATATAAGGGCCAATATTATTGCCTTAAAGAAAACATTAGAGCTGCATAATATCGATGTTGATAGTGCCGAATCTGGGGAAGAAGCTTTAAAGAAAATTCTAAAAACAGATTACTGCCTTATTATTATGGACGTTCAAATGCCAGGACTTGATGGCTTTGAAGTGGTAAAGATTCTTTCTGGAAACCAACGTACCAAAGATATTCCGGTTATTTTTCTTTCGGCTCTTAATACCGAAAAGAAATATATTTTTAAGGGTTATGAAACAGGCGCTGTAGAGTACATTACAAAACCCGTAGACTCTGATTTGCTGATTTTAAAAGTAAAAACTTTCATTAAAATCTACGAACAGCAAAATGAACTCAAAGTAATGAAAGACCTTCTTTCTAAAGAAATTAAAATTAGAAAAGAAGCGCAGGACAATCTGGAAATTAAAATTGCAGAAAGAACAAAAGAACTGGTTCAGAAAAATGAAGAACTGGAGCTTCGAAACCATGAATTACAGCAGTTTTCATGGGTAGTTTCGCATGATTTGAATGAACCAATCCGAAAAATTCAGATTTTTATTAAAATTATAAAAGACCTTTATCTCAAAACCGATGATAAAGCAATCGATTACGTAAATCGAACTATAAAATCGGCAGAAAGAATGCAGACTTTAATTACCGATCTTTTGGCTTATTCGAGACTTTCGGCTCAAGTAAAACCAGAAAAAACAGATTTAAATGAAGTTTTGCAAGAAGTTCTATCCGATTTTGATTATCTGATTGAGAATAAAAGTGCTGAAATCAAAACTAATGAACTTCCGACGGTTGATAGTATTCCGAGTCAGATGCGTCAGGTTTTTCAGAATTTGATTGGAAATGCATTGAAATTTTCAGGAAGTGAAGAAAAACCAGTTATAGAAATTACGTCTGAAATTATTGTAGAAAAATCTTTTGATAGCCCAACATCGCCAGAAGGACATTTTTGCAGAATCACCGTAAAAGATAACGGAATAGGTTTTGACGAAATTTATCTCGATAGGATTTTCATTATATTTCAAAGTTTAAATGACCGTCAAACCTACGAAGGAACCGGAATTGGACTAGCAATTGCCAAGAAAATCATAGAAAAACATAACGGATTAATTACCGCCAAAAGTAAACAAGGAGAAGGTGCAAGTTTTATAATTGTACTGCCATTAACCAATAAATAAAAGTATAGAATCTTTATGCAGAGCAATTTTAAAAGAAATTTATTAATAAGTTCACTTGTCTCACTACTTGTACTCACAATTAGTTCAGTTGCTTCATTTATTAGTATCAAAAGCTTATTAAGCAGTAATTTTTGGGTCAATCACACTCAAGATGTAATTTACAATTTGAATGAAGGTTCATCAATTATTACAGAAGCGCAAACCAGTATGCGTGGTTATTTGCTTACGGGCGACGAGCAATTTGTAGATCGCTTCAATGATGCTGAAAACAGATCAAATGCTTATTTTGAAAAGTTAGATGAGCTTACTGCTGATAATCCTTCTCAGAAAAAATTATTAGAAACCTTACGAGATAAACGTTCCGGGTTCTTTAAATACTTAAATAATCAAATCGTCAAAAAGCGTTTAAGCAAACAAACACTGATCTTCGACTTGAATGAAGGCCGAAACATGATGAACGAAATGAGAGCGATCATCAAAAAAATTGAAAATACAGAACAAAAACTTTTAGAAGAACGTAACTCGAATTCAGAACGTTATGGTACTTATAGTTTGACTTTGATCGTTATTGCTTTTTTTATTGCTTTTATTATATCAATTGTCTTTTTAGCTAGAATTCTGAAAGATTTTAACGAAAGAGCTTTATTACAACAAGAATTACTGAAGAAAGATAAAGAAACAGCTGAAAGACTTCAAGTAATTGGAGGTATTGCTACACAAATTTCAAAAGGAAACTACGACGTACAGATCGATGATCGAAAAGCGGATACTCTTGGTGCGCTTGGAACTTCTATTCATGAAATGAAAGATTCTTTGAAAAGTTCGTTCGAATTATTGTCTCAAAAAGAATGGTTGCAATCTGGCGTTGCTTCGCTAAATGATAAAATGCTGGGCGAAAAAACGATGCAGAAATTATCTAAAGACGTAATCGAGTTTTTATGCCAATATACCAACAGTAGTGCCGGTGTTTTATATGTTTTGGATGGAGAAGAAATGGCAATTTCTGGCGGTTATAGTTATATTCCAAGTAAAAATCGCGAAAGAATTAAAAAAGGGGAAGGCTTAATTGGTCAGGCAATTGTTTCTGGTAAAATGTTAGAATTGAAAACTTTATCTCCAGACGATATTCAGATTAATTATGCTTTAGGAGAAATTAAACCAACTCACATTGTGGCGCTTCCGCTAATGGATTTCAAAGTAGAAGGAGCAGTAGAATTGGCTAGTATTTATGGTTTTTCTGTATTGCAATTAGAGTTTTTACAATTAGTAGCCAATAATATCGGAATTGCGTTAAAAGCAACGCAAAACCGTAAAAGAGTAATGGAACTCTTGGAAGAAACCAAATCGCAATCGGAAGAACTTCAAATTCAACACAGCGAATTGGAAGCTATCAATGCGGAATTGGAAGCACAAACTGAAAAATTACAAGCATCGGAAGAAGAACTTCGCGTACAACAGGAAGAACTGGAGCAAACCAACGAAGAACTTTCTGAAAGAAGTGTTTTATTAGAAGAAAAAAATACCGAAATCCAAAAGAAATCAGAAGCACTGGAGTTAACTACACGTTACAAATCAGAGTTTTTGGCCAATATGTCGCACGAATTAAGAACTCCGCTGAATTCGATTTTATTATTAAGCCGTTTGTTGTCTGAAAATAACAACAAAAACATGAATAATGAAGAAATTGAGTTTGCAAAAGTAATTCAGAGTTCAGGAAACAGTTTACTTGGATTAATTGATGAAATCCTCGATTTATCTAAAATTGAAGCGGGTAAAATGGATTTGGAATTCTTGGATGTTTCTACCAAGGAAATTGTAGACAACCTTCATAACTTGTTTTTCTTAGTGGCAAAAGAGAAAGGAATTAATTTTCAAATTATTTCTAAAGATGCTCCAATTGTTATCAAAACAGATAAAATGCGTTTGGAGCAAATTCTGAAAAACTTGATTTCGAACGCGATTAAATTTACAGAAAAAGGAACTGTTTCTCTTGAAATAAAAGTAGATTCGGACAATGACAAAGTGATTTGCTTTATCGTAAAAGATACAGGAATCGGAATTCCGTTAGAAAAACAACCCTTAATTTTTGAAGCTTTCCAACAAGCCGACGGATCAACAAAACGTAAATACGGAGGAACAGGTTTAGGATTGTCAATCAGCCGTGAACTTGCCAAATTATTAAGAGGAGAAATTGTGCTTCACAGTAAAGTAAACGAAGGAAGTACGTTTACGTTATGTCTGCCAGTTTTAGGATTTGCTGTAAATAAAGTTTCTGTTACTAAAATTCCAGATGTAGAAGTAATTGAGGAAGAATATGGAAACGAAGAAGCAAGACCAAGATATATCAGCGAAGTGGTGCCTGCAGAAATTGAAGATGATCGTGATTCTATTGTAGAAGGTGATAAAGTTATTCTAATTGTTGAAGACGATATCAATTTTGCAAAATCACTTTTGGCTTTTACTCAGAAAAAAGGATACAAAGGAATTGTAGCCGTAAGAGGAGATTATGCTTTAAACTTTGCTTTAATTTATAAACCAATCGGAATTCTGTTGGATATTGAACTTCCAATTAAGAGCGGTTGGGAAGTTTTAGAAGAATTAAAAAATCATTCTCAGACCAAACATATTTCGGTACACATTATGTCTTCGCACAAACTGAAACAGGAAAGTTTGCTAAAAGGTGCTGTCGATTTCTTAGACAAACCAGTAGCTTTTGATAAAATTCCAGAAGTTTTTATGCGTATCGAACACATCATTAATAAAGAATCTCAAAAGGTTTTAATTATTGAAGATAACCCGAAACACGCAAAAGCATTGGCGTATTTCTTAGAAACTTACAATATCAATTCGGAGATAAAAAGCGAAGTTTCAGCAGGTTTATCTGCCTTAGGAAAACAAGAAGTAGATTGTGTGATTTTGGATATGGGAATTCCAGATAAACAAGCGTATGAAATCTTAGATGGCGTTAAGAAAAGTCCAGGATTAGAAAATCTTCCAGTAATTGTATTTACAGGGAAAAGTTTATCAATCAAAGAAGAATTGAAAATTAGAAAATACGCCGATTCAATTATTGTAAAAACAGCACATTCTTACCAAAGAATGCTTGATGAAGTTTCGCTTTTCCTTCATTTAGTAGAAGAAAAGAAAGATGGAAATAATAAAAAAGAAAGTCCTAAAAAGCTCAATTCACTAAACAATATTTTGTTTGAGAAAAAAGTATTGATTGTAGATGATGATGTTCGTAATATTTATTCACTTTCTAAAGCTTTAGAAGCTTTTAAAATGAATGTTATTACAGCATTTGATGGAAAAGAAGCGATTAAAATTTTAGATGAAAATCCAGATACAGACGTTGTATTATTAGATATGATGATGCCAAATATGGATGGTTACGAAACAGCTGAAAAGATAAGAAGTAATCCTAAATTTCTTAACTTAGCCGTAATTGCTGTAACTGCCAAAGCGATGACAGGCGACCGTGAGAAATGTATTAAAGCGGGAGCTTCAGATTACATTACAAAACCTGTAGATGTTGATCAATTGTTGTCGTTGCTAAGAGTTTGGCTGTATGATAAAATCTAATTTTTAAAGCGCTGTAAATGGGAAATAAACGAGTGTTGATTGTAGACGATGATTCTAGAAATATTTTTGCTTTGGTAAATACTTTAAAAGCAAGATCTTTCGAGTGTTTGTCGTGTTTAAGTGCCGAAGAAGCTTTAAAAATATTAGCAAAAGACAGCGAGATTGATGCTGTTTTAATGGATATGATGATGCCAGAAATGGATGGTTACGAAGCGATTCCGCTTATCAAAGCAATTCCGATACAAGAAAAAACCTTTGTCGTTGCTGTAACAGCACAGGCAATGGCTGGAGATAGAGAAAAATGTTTAGAGGCTGGGGCAGATGCATACATCTCAAAACCCGTAGATGTTGATAAATTACTTCAAATCCTGGGGGAAATTTAAATGAATTATGATTGAAGATATTGAATTAGAAACTCTGATAAATGAAGTTTACGAATACTATGGTTTTGATTTTGGAAGTTACTCCAGAGCCTCGCTGAAAAGACGCGTAAGTCGAGTTTTTTATTTGGATGGATTTAAGCATTTTCATGAGTTTTTGTCAAAAGTCCGTACAGATGAGGATTATTGCAAAAGAATGATTGATGAAATTACGGTGAATGTAACAGAAATGTTTCGCGATCCGTCTTTTTATATGACACTTCGAAAAGAAATTTTGCCTTTATTGGGAACCAAACCCTTTATTAGGATATGGCATGCAGGATGTTCTACAGGCGAAGAAGTATATTCTATGGCTATTATGTTGAAAGAATTAGGTTTATTGCACAAATCCATATTGTACGCAACAGACATTAATTCATCCGTTTTGGAAACAGCAAAAAGTGGTATTTTCCCGCTCAGAATGATAAAAGATTATGCAGATAATTATCGGGATTCTGGAGGGCAAGAAGATTTCTCCGATTATTACATTGCCAATTACGGCTTTGCAAAATTCAATGATAACCTTTCTGAAAAGATGGTTTTTTCACAACATAATTTGGTTTCAGACACTTCTTTTAATGAGTTTGATCTGATTTTATGCCGCAATGTTTTAATTTATTTTGATAATAATCTACAGCAAAGAGTCGTTAAGTTATTTGATGATAGCCTTGCTGTTTTAGGGTTTTTAGCCCTTGGTACAAAAGAAACTATAAAATATTCTATATCTCCAACCAAATACAAACAATTTGATAAAGAGAAAATATGGAGGAAAATAAAAGAATAAAAGATTGTAAAGTAGTCATAATAGGAGGTTCAGCTGGAAGTTTGCAGGCATTACTGCAAATTTTGCCGTTTATAGAAAATGCTGTTTCTTTTGCTATTGTTATTGTGGTGCACAGAAAAAATTCAGACGAACAAACCTTAGAAGATTTGATTGCTTTAAAATCAAAAATCAAAGTAAAGGAAGTAGAAGATAAAGTGTCGTTAAAGCCTGGCTTTATTTATATCGCGCCTTCGAATTACCATTTGTTATTTGAAAAAGAGGAAACGCTTTCATTAGATACTTCAGAAAAAATAAACTACAGCAGACCAAGCATAGATGTTGCTTTTGAATCTGCTGCCGAAATATATGGTTCTCATTTAATTGGAATATTATTATCGGGCTCTAATTCTGATGGAACAGTCGGAATGAAAGCCGTTAAAGAAGCAGGCGGAATAACTGTTGTACAGAATCCTCTTTCGGCAGAAATGTCGTTTATGCCCAACAATGCTATTTTGCATGTTGCGCCAGATTTTATTTTAAAAACAGAAGAAATTCTTGAATTTATAAAAGAAATCAATCAGGATTAGTTTTGATTTTCTGGTAAAATTACTTTATTCGTTTCGGCATCTTTTTCAGCTCTTTTTTGTGCCGCTTTTCCTTTTCCAATAGGAATTCCAGCGGTTAGATAAAGAGATCGATTGTAAACATTTGGGCCATCTCCTTTCATAACAGGAACCAATCCATAGTAGTATTGAATGGTAATATTTAATCCGTTGCCAATATTCATGTGATAACCTGTTCCAAAGGCAATCCCAGCGTCAATTACACGAATTTCATCTCTGATTTTTTTCTTGTAAGTAACATCATTTTTATTGATTTCATTCGAAAATTCATCAAAAGCAGAAGCAAGGAGTCCTAATTGAGGCCCTGTTTTTAGATAAATTCTATTTTTGAATTGGTATTTGATTAAAATCGGAACATTAAAATAACGAATTTCTCTATTTACAGTACCACCAGCAAAAGTGTTGTCCAGATTTGCATCGTCTAAAGAATAAACCGGAATATGTCGCGCGCCCATTGGTGATTTTACAATTACGCCCGTATTAATCATCCAAGCAGGATTTTTTTTGGAACGAACATCAAAATAAAAACCAAGATTAAAACCAGGATTTAGACCAGAACTTTCTAGATTTGAAATATCAGAAAGATTCAATCCGCCTTCAAGACCAAATTCCAAAAAAGGAGAATTCAGTTTGTCTCCAAAAATCAAGGATATTAAAACTTGCGATTTCGCTTGATTGATGCAAAAGAGAGCGAGAATTATGTATAAACCTTTTTTCATAAAATCGGATTTATAGTCCAAATCGATATTGAACACCGCCTAAAACTTGTGTTCGGCTTCCTAGAAAACCACCTTCAACTCTAAACATTAGATGCGGGTTTAATTGATATTGTGATCCTATAATAAAGTTCCACATATCTTTTGGTCTTTTTTGAAGTGAATATTGCACAGATGACGAACCTGCAGTACTAAGAGCGCCATCTAAAGTTGCCAAAAGGTTTCCGGCACTTTCTAAGGCTCGATTGGCAGTATTATGTTTGACTACATTAGAAGGATTTTTTTGCTCAGCAGGAGTAAGGCCATTCCACCAATTATCGACTTGAGTTTGATTTTCTGCTACTTTTGTTAAACCATTGTCCACTTTTTCTTGAGCATTACTTAAATCAATAAAATTAGATAAAGGTAAATCTCCGTTGGTATCTCCGGAAATATGAACACGGAAACCACCAACCCAAAATGCAATATTTTGATTTTTATCTCTAAAAGGTTTAAAAGTTTTTCCTAATCGTGGACCAAAGACATACGAAAAAGCGGGTTTATCAAGCGAACTAATATCGGTCCAAGACATGTTCATATCCAGGGCGAGCCATCCGCCACCAATACCAACTGTAGGTGTCATACCCAAACCAAATGTAGTGGCATTAAAATTAGCTTTTGTACTAAAACTAGCTATTTGCGACCAATTATTATCGGCATCAGGAATCCAAATTCCAGCATTTATTTTGGTTGCTGTATTTGCTTTTCCCAAAATGCCATAAATGTTTAGGAACGGAAGTAGCCAAATATCAGGACGAATAGTGATTGCACCAGCTTCGACATGAGATTTATCAAATCGTACAATTTCATCTAGACTGAACATTGGTCCATTGTTGAAACCAACTTGAAGATCATTGATTACGATTTGAGAATCCTGCCAAAAATAATTGACGGAAAGTCCAGCAGAATAAGGAAGTTTGTAGCCTTTTTGAGCCACTTTTTCTCCCCAAATGGGTAATGCATACGGATATTCTACGACTTTTAGACTGTCTTTTAATTGTTGGTTTTTTTCTCCTACGATTTTGTCAGTGTAGACCTGACCGAAAAATTGAACACTAAATAATAAGAAAAAGGCTGATATTAGTTTAGTACATTTCATTGATTAAATTGTTTATAATTAATAAAACTGCGTAAAATAAATAGGGCTTATGTATTCTTATACTATATTTCGGCTGTTAATTTTTGTTTCCTAGGCGTAGAGTTTTAGAATAAAAAAGAAGTTAATTAGTGTTAAAGTTAACTAAAAAATCTTTTCCTGAATATAAAATTTTAATAAAAGTATTTCGTTACCAGTTGATTAACTTTTTTTTTGAAAAGGAAAACAATAAATTATTATTTTTACAGACATGAAATGGATAGCAATTATAATGTCAATTTATTTGATGGCACTTTCAAATATGCCTTGTGCAGATATGGAAGTGAATAGTGCTATGCATAAAACAGCCCAATTTGCAAGCGAGGACAATCATTCTCACGATAAGGACAATGATTTATGTTCTCCATTTTGTGCCTGTAATTGCTGCGGAGCGCAGGTTTTAAGTTATCAAGCTCCTTTAACTTTTGAGTTTCCTAAAACCTACACTCAAATTTCAATTCCTTTACCCAATTATAATTCTGTTTTTATTTCCAATTTCTACGGAAGTATTTGGCAACCCCCTCAAATAGTATAATGATTAAGCCTGTTCAGTTCCGATAAATATCGGAATCGAAAACGGGCGAGAGAGTTGTGGACTTTCCACACGTTTAAAGGCAATTTAGTTGTCTAATTTCTCACGTCATTATAAAATCAAATGTTAGATAAAATCATTCAGTTTAGTATACGAAACAAATTCGTTATACTACTATTTACCCTTGTGTTGATTGCTTGGGGAAGCTATTCGCTTAAAAAATTACCGTTGGACGCATTGCCAGATGTAACCAACAATCAGGTTCAAATTATCACGACTGCGCCAACATTGGCAAGTCAGGAAGTCGAACAATTAATTACATATCCACTTGAAAGAGCTGTAAAAACAGTTCCCAATGTGATAGAACTCCGCAGTATTTCCCGTTTCGGATTATCGGTTGTAACTGTCGTTTTTGAAGATGACGTTGATATTTACTGGGCGCGCGAACAGATATTTCAGCGTTTAAAAGAAGCCGAAGAGAATATTCCAGCCTATGTAAATTCTCCTGAATTAGCACCCATTTCTACTGGATTGGGAGAAATCTATCAATATGATGTTTACGCAAAAAAAGGTTACGAAAACAAATACAGCGCAGTAGAATTACGAACCATTCAAGATTGGATAATTATTCCGCAATTGCAAGGGATTAAAGGCGTTGCCGAGGTAAGTACTTGGGGTGGAAAACTCAAACAATTCGAAATCGCCGTAAATCCAAATATGCTCAATAGTTTGGGCGTTACGATTACCGAAATTTTTGATGCCTTAGCAAAAAACAATCAAAATACAGGTGGCGCTTATATTGAAAAAGACCAATATACCTATTTCATTCGTGGTGTCGGAATGGCAAAAGGCATAAAAGACCTAGAAAATGTAGTGGTAAAAAACCGAAACGGTTCGCCAGTTTTGGTTCGAAATGTAGCGCAGGTTCGCGAAGGCGTTGCGTTGCGTTACGGAGCATCAACAAAAGACGGAAAAGGAGAAATCGTTTCGGGAATGGTTTTGATGCTGAAAGGAGAAAACTCTAGCGCTGTTGTAAATCGGGTTCACGAAAAAATGGCTCAGATTAACAAAAGTCTTCCAGAAGGAGTTGTTGCCGAAGCCTTTATTGATAGAGGAAAACTCGTAGAGAATTCCATAAAAACAGTTGCTAAGAATTTATTGGAAGGCGCTTTAATCGTGATTTTCGTTTTGATTTTATTCTTAGGAAATCTTCGCGCGGGATTAATTGTCGCTTCTGTTATTCCATTAGCGATGTTGTTTGCTGTGATTCTGATGAATGCCTTTGGCGTAAGCGGAAACCTTATGAGTCTTGGCGCGATAGATTTCGGAATCATAGTCGACGGAGCTGTCATTATTGTCGAAGCCACTATGCATCATCTGCAGAAATTCAAAAACAAAAAAGAATTGACTCAGGAAGAAATGGATGAAGAGGTCTATAATTCGGCTTCCAAAATCAGGAATAGTGCCGCTTTTGGTGAAATTATCATTTTGATTGTTTATCTGCCAATTCTAGCTTTAATTGGAACAGAAGGAAAAATGTTCAAACCAATGGCGATGACAGTTGGTTTTGCCATTATTGGTGCTTTTATTCTTTCTCTGACCTATATTCCGATGATGAGCGCTTTGTTTCTTTCAAAGAAAACAGAACATAAAGAGAATTTTAGCGATCGCATGATTGCCTGGCTAGAAAATCGTTATACGCCATTATTGAAAAAAGCTTTAGAATTTAAAAAAATAGTGCTTTCTATTGCCGTTGGATTATTCACTTTGGCGTTTATCATTTTCCAAAATATGGGAGGTGAATTTATTCCAACAATTGAAGAAGGTGATTTGGCAATTAATGCAACAATTATGACGGGAAGTTCGCTTACGCAGATGGTTGAAACGACGACCAAATACGAACAGATTCTTAAAGCGAAATTCCCTGAAATCAAAACGATTGTAACCAAAATAGGAAGCGGTGAAATTCCGACCGACCCAATGCCGATTGAAAGTGGCGATTTGATTATTGTTCTAAAAGACAAAAAAGAATGGAAAGGCAAATACCATAATTGGGAAGAACTCGCAAATGCCATGAAAGAAGAAATGGAAATTATTCCAGGAGCGAATATCGAAATTTCTCAACCCATTCAGATGCGTTTTAACGAATTAATGACAGGAAGCCGATCAGATATTGCCATCAAAATTTTTGGTGATGATTTGGAAATCTTGGATGCAAAAGCAACCGAATTGATTTCGAAAATAAAAGGAATTGAAGGAATTGGAGATTTAAAAGCCGATAAAGTAACGGGATTGCCACAAATTACAATCAAATACGATTACGATAAAATCGCGCTTTACGGATTGAATATTTCGGATATCAACCAAATCATTCGTTCGTCTTTTGCGGGAGAAGTGGCTGGAAAGATTTACGACGAAAGCAAACGGTTTGATGTTGTAGTAAGAATGGACGAGAACAATCGTGGCGATATTACGGATGTCAGTAATTTGTTTATTCCGCTTCCAAATGGCCAACAAGTACCGCTTTCTCAAGTTGCTTCTGTGGAATATGAACAAGGTCCTGTGCAAGTTATACGCGAAGACGGAAAACGAAGAATTACCGTTGGTTTAAACGTTCGCGGAAGAGATATTAAAAGCATTGTAGAAGAAATTCAGGCTAAACTGGATAAAAGTTTCAAACTTCCTGCGGGTTATTACGTAACATATGGAGGACAATTCGAAAACCTAATTGAAGCCTCGAAAAGACTTTCAGTTGCCTTGCCAATTGCTTTAGGGCTGATTTTGGTTTTGCTGTATTTCACTTTCAAAAGTGTCAAACAAGCGTTGCTGATTTTTACAGCAATTCCGTTATCTGCTATTGGAGGTGTTTTTGCACTTTCGCTGAGAGGAATGCCGTTTAGTATTTCGGCTGGAATTGGTTTTATAGCCTTATTCGGAATCGCAGTTTTAAACGGAATTGTTCTTATTTCATATTTCAATCAATTAAAATCTGAAGGAATTTCAGATGCATTCCAACGAATCCTTATTGGGACTAAAACCCGTTTGCGTCCTGTTTTAATGACCGCAGCCGTAGCTTCATTAGGATTTATGCCAATGGCGTTATCCACAAGTGGCGGGGCAGAAGTACAGAAACCATTAGCAACCGTAGTAATCGGCGGCTTAATCTCAGCAACTTTATTGACTTTAATCGTTTTGCCGATTTTGTATTTATTGCTGGAGAGATTTAACCGCAAAGAGCGCAAAGATTTACGCGAAGAACGCTAAGAAATTAAAAAAAAGAAAAGAATGAATTCAATATATAAAATACAGTATAAAACCTTTGCGAACTTTGCGAAAAAAACCTTGCGAACTTTGCGGTTAAATGCGTGGTTAAGCACATTTCTATTAGCAAGCACTGCAACATTTGCACAACAATCAATCAGCCTAGAAAAAGCAATAGAACTTGCCAAATCAAACAACATCGACTTAAAAATAGCCGATAAAGAAATCGAAAAACAAACGGTTCTTAAAAAAGCGGCTTTTCAGCCAGATCCGCTTCAAGTGCAATATCAAGGCGGTCAGTTCAATAGTGTTGATTATGATCATAATGTTTCGGTACAACAGTTTTTTCCGTTAGGAAACATCACAAAAGCCAATCGACAATTGCAAGAACAACTGGCAAAATTGGCCGAAAAACGAAAAGTATTGTCTTCGTATGAAATAGAAAAAGCGGTGACTTTGGCGTATTATCAATATTTGTATGGAATTTCAATTCAAAAATTAAACTCAGAATTGAATGAGATTTATACGAAATTTTTAAAGAATGCCGAATTACGTTTTAAAACCGGTGAAAGCGGAAACATTGAAGTCATCAGCGCCAAAGCCAAAGTCAAAGAAATTGAAACGCAGAAAGCACAGTTAGAATATGATTTGGCTATTTATCAAAAGCAATTGCAGTTTTTCATTCAGACCAATGAGAATATTGTTCCAGACTCAAATACTTCTTTGCAATACACTTTTATAGAAAATGGGCAAAACACAAAAGCCGAGACTTTGATGACCGATTTTTACAATCAGCAGATTACGGTTTATCAAAAAGAAGCGGGAACATTTAAAGCTTTGCGTACGCCAAAAGTTGGTTTAGGCTATTTTGCTCAAACCATAAATACCGAATCTTTGTTTCAAGGTTTTACGGCAGGATTACAGATTCCGCTGTTTGGAGGCGTTAATACCACCAAAGCAAAAGCGGCAGAAATCAGTATTTCGCAGTCACAATTGGCTTTAGTTAAAAACAAAATGATTTTGAATCTGCAAAGAGAAGAATTGCAAAACAACTTCGAAAAACAACAGAAGAATTTGGCTTATTTCCAAAATGAAGGATCACAATATGCGAATCAGATTATTGAAACGGCTCAGAAAAGTTATGCCAATGGTGATATGAGTTATTGGTCGTATATCAGCTTTTTAAATCAGGCCATTGATATTAAAAAACAATTTGCAGAGGCAACGCACAGCTACAATCAAAGTGCTATCGAACTTCAATTTCCAACCATTAAGAGTAATTAAAAATTAAAAATTAAAAATGAAAAATATATCTAGTGATTTAACCGCAAAGCACGCAAAGACAAAGCGTAAAGTTCGCAAAGAAATTAAACTTGGCGTGCTTTGCGTAATCTTAGCGCTCTTTGCGGTTACCTTTCAAAGCTGTAATGAAAAGAAAACAGAAGAACCACAGCAAGAAGAAAAAGAAACGACTGAAGTTGCTTTAACCACTTCGCAATACAAAACCGTCGGAATTGAAACAGGAATTGTAGAAGATCGAAATCTAAATAAAATCATCAAGGCAAATGGTTACACAACAGTCCCTCCGCAGAACTCTGCTGAGGTTTCGACTTTGATTGGCGGAACAGTAAAAGACATTTTTGTTTTGGAAGGAACATTCGTAAACAAAGGAAAAGTTTTGGCCACTATTCAAAATCTGGAAGTTATCGGAATGCAGGAAGATTACCAATCGGCTATTGCGAATGTTGAATATCTACAATTAGAATACAATCGCCAGAAAACGTTGAGTGATGAAAATGTAAATCCGAGAAAAACTTTTCAGGAAGTAAAAGCCAAATTAGCGGCTGAAAAAGCTCGTGCGCAAGCAGCCAAAAATAGACTCGATGCTTTGCATGTAGACGTAAAAGGAACAACATCGGTGGTGCCAATTGTTTCTCCGATAAATGGTTTTGTGGGGAAAATCAATATTGCGAAAGGTGCTTTTGCAAACACAGGAGTTTCGCTTTTTGAAGTCGTTGATAACAGTCAGATGCATTTAGATTTGAATGTTTATGAGAAAGATTTGGGCTCGATTTCTATCGGGCAGGTAATTGACTTCGTATTAACGAATCAGTCCAATAAATCAATTAAAGGAAAGATTTTCGGAATCAATAAATCTTTCTCTAACGAAAGTAAAACCGTTGCTGTTCATGCCAAAATTGATCCAGCCGACGCCAAAGACTTGATTCCGGGAATGTACGTTTCGGCAAATATTAATATTATAAACGCGACAGTTCCAGCATTGCCAAAAGATGCGGTGGTGAAAAATGCAGATAAATTCTATGTTTTTATTCAAGAAGAAAATCATGCTGAAGAAAAACACGAACACAAGGAAGGTGAAAAAGAAGAAGCTCACGAAGAAGAAATTCATTTTAAAGCGATAGAAGTAATTCCAGGAACAACAGATTTAGGTTTCACAGAAGTGAAATTTGTAAATGATGTTCCTTCCAATGCTAAAATTGTAACGAAAGGTGCATTTTATCTGCTTTCAGCAATGAAGGGCGGAGGAGAGCATTCTCACTAGTGTTTTTTGAAGGTGCTAAGATTCTAAGTTGCTAAGGTTCTGAGGCTTTTTATGCTGTAGTCAAATATGCTCGCAAAGACGCAAAGTCTCTTTTTATATAGGAATAAAATATACTCGCAAAATCGCAGAGTTGCAAAGTTTTTGAATTGCCTCCAGCTTTAGCTGGAGGTGTTCAATAAGAGAATTTAAATGGCTTTAGCCAAACTTACGATTTTAGGCTAAAGCCATTGACACTAGCTCCAAATAATCTCCAGCTAAAGCTGGAGGCAATTGATATTTCTCTCATTTTTGTCATTTCGACGAAGGAGAAATCTCCGCGAGAAGCTCGACAAAGATTGGCGAAACGCTGTGAGGAGTTGCTTACGGAGATTTCTCCTTCGTCGAAATGACAAATAGTGTGGTTAACCTTAATTAAACAAAAAAAACTTAGTGCCTTTGTGTCTTTGTGGCAAAAAAACGATACAAATTGCTTAAATTTAGAACATAATTTTCAACAAAGTTTCCAGAGTCCAAAACTTGAAACTTGAAACCTGAAACTCAAAAATGATACATCAAGATAAAGAAATAAAAAATACAAAATCTAAAACCAAACCTTCCTGTTGTTGTTCTCATGACGAGCCTGTACATTCTGATCATGACGGGCATGATCACGGAGGGCATGACCATGAACATAATGTCGAAGGGGGGCTTTTTAAAATGTTTCTGCCATCGATTATATCTTTTGTTTTATTGATAATCGGAATTGGTTTTGATAACTATTTTCCGCAAGAATGGTTTACGGGATATGTTCGAATTGTATGGTATGCGATTGCGTATCTTCCAGTTGGGCTTCCTGTTCTTCGAGAAGCTTATGAAAGTATAGTTAAAGGAGACGTTTTTTCTGAGTTTTTCCTAATGTGTATTGCGACAATTGGTGCTTTTGCGATAGGCGAATATCCAGAAGGTGTTGCGGTTATGCTGTTTTATACGATTGGAGAAACCTTTCAAGGAATGGCAGTTAGTAGAGCAAAATCGAGTATCAAAAGTCTGCTCGATCAGCGACCTGATGAAGTACATGTTTTAGAAAACAATGTGGCTGTAAAAGTCAAAGCTAAAGATGTTTCTATTGGAGCTATTATTCAGCTTAAAGCAGGAGAAAAACTTGGGTTGGATGGCGAATTATTATCCGATTCGGCTTCGTTTAATACCGCGGCTTTAACAGGAGAAAGTAAACCTGATACCAAGAAGAAAGGTGAAACCGTTCTGGCTGGAATGATTAACGGAAATACAATTACCGAAGTAAAAGTTACCACTGCTTACAATGATAGCAAATTATCTAAAATTTTGGAGTTGGTTCAAAATGCCACAACCAAAAAAGCGCCAGCAGAATTGTTCATCAGAAAGTTTGCTAAAATTTATACGCCAATTGTGGTTTATTTAGCAATTGCAATTTGTTTGGTTCCGATGCTTTTTGTAGATAATTATGTTTTTACAGATTGGTTGTACAGAGCTTTGGTTTTCTTGGTAATTTCTTGTCCTTGTGCGTTGGTTATCAGTATTCCGCTCGGTTATTTTGGAGGAATTGGGGCTGCAAGCAAAAACGGAATCTTATTTAAAGGAAGTAATTTTCTAGATAGCATTTCGACGATTCAGAATGTTGTGGTTGACAAAACGGGAACGATGACCGAAGGTGTTTTTAAAGTGCAGGAAGTTGTTGTAAAACCTGAATTTGATAAAGACGAAATCTTAAAATGGGTTAATGTTTTAGAAAATAAAAGTTCACATCCTGTTGCAACAGCGATTCATAATTATGTCGGTCCGATTGATCCTGCGGTAGAATTAAAAGATATCGAAGAAATTTCGGGACATGGATTAAAAGCTTCTTACAATGGAAAAGAATTGTATGTTGGGAATTTTAAACTTCTAGATAAGTTCAATATTTCGTATGATATTGATCCTTCAACAATAGTTTACACCACAATTGCTATTGCATATGATGGAAAGTTTGCAGGTTATTTAACCATTGCAGATGAAATTAAAGAAGATGCCAAAGAAACCGTTTCGAAACTAAAATCTTTAGGTGTAAAACTGACTATGTTAAGCGGTGATAAATCTAATGTGGTGCAGTTTGTGGCTGATAAACTTGGAATTACTAAAGCTTTTGGAGATTTGCTTCCAGAAGATAAAGTCAATAAAGTCAACGAAATTAAATCCAAAAACGAAACGATTGCTTTTGTTGGAGACGGAGTAAACGATGCACCTGTAATTGCTTTAAGCACAGTCGGAATTGCAATGGGAGGTTTAGGAAGCGACGCCGCAATCGAAACCGCAGATGTGGTTATTCAGGATGATAAACCAAGTAAAATTGCAATGGCAATCAATATCGGAAAACAAACCAAAAAGATTGTTTGGCAGAATATTATTTTAGCTTTCGTTATAAAAGCTTTTGTTTTAATTCTTGGTGCAGGCGGATTGGCAACTATGTGGGAAGCTGTTTTTGCTGATGTTGGTGTAGCGTTATTAGCGATTTTAAATGCGGTTCGAATTCAGAGAATGAAGTTTTAAAAGATTATTTGAAATATACAGAAAAGCCCGATTCATTTATTTGAATTGGGCTTTTCTTATTTTAAATTATTTCTTTAAGTGCTTTGGTTCTTGAATTTCTCCATCACCAAAAGACCAATTTTCTAAACCATTATTTTCGAGCAAAACGATAATTACATTATTGATTGTAATTTCTGTTGAGGTACTTATTTTCTTTGCTATTTGCTGATACAATTTTCTTTTTTGTTCTAAGGTTCTTCCTTGTCCTGCAGTTATTTGTACATAAACGATTTCTTCGGAATGTGAAATTCCTAAATAGCTTTTGGGATATTTTATCTGATAGGTTTCTAATTCTTCAATAACATGAAAATAATCATCTACAGGAATATTAAATTCTTCAATTAAAGATTGATGAACTGCTTCTGAAATATTGTTTTTGGTTTCAAGCGAAAGTTTTTTGGGCAGACTGATTCTAACGAAAGGCATTTTAATTCATTTAAATTTCAAATAAAATTACGGAACTTTAAATTATTAAAACTCCAATTCAACTATGTTTTCATTATTTTCCAAAGTAATTTTCACAGGATTACTTTCAGATGGAATTTGAGTTGGATACCAATTTCTTGTAGGCTGTACCAAAATCAACAAACCTTCATGATCTCCAATGGCGGAGAATTTATCTGTATTATCATTTTGAGAAAAGAAATGAAGTCCGTGTTCTTCAACTAATTGATTTCCTAATTCTAATGGATTTTCGGTAACAATTCCGATTTCGCATATGTTTAAAATAGAAGCAGAGTTGAATTCACCCACTTGTTCATTATTGAGATCGTGTCGTGCTATGAATTCGAGTAAGTTTCCGTTGTGATCAAAGAAATAAATAGAATGTGCATTCCAGTTTTCGAAATTTGTTACAACGCTTTTATCTTCCAGAACAATTAAATCAACTTTGTTTTTGCACCACTGAATGGCTTCTTCAAGCTGATTTTCGGGAATATTAAAAGCAAAATGATAGATTGAATTAAAGTTAGCATCTTCAACAAATTTTAAAATAGAAGTTCCGGCTTGAAAGGTTATAGATTTTGAATCATTTTCCAGAATAAAAAGGCCAAAAAGTTTTTGGTAAAATGCTTTTGTTTTTTGAATATCGTTTGTTTTGATTTGAATCTGATCTATTCTCATGATGGTATTTTTTATAAAAGAAAGAGCTTCTTTTGAGTGATACACAAATTTAAAAAACCTGATTTGTATTAGAAATACTGTACGATTTTATGCCTCGATGAAAGAATAGTAAATTACTATCTTAAATTGTATTTAGCAATAAAAAAAGCCCATTTCAAAAAAGAAATGAGCTTGATGAATTTGCAAATACTTTAATACAAATCATTTATTTTGTTGGATTAATGATGACTACTATTTTTCCGTATTTCAATTAACTCAGGATTGTTTTTAAAGGCATAATTGAGTAGATCATTGGTAGACATTTTTTTGATGTCTTTATTCCCTAATTTTAAAAACAGCTTATCTCTTAAGTTTTGAATTTCAGATTTAACTTTAGGGTCATTATTTACAAACATTTCTTTTAGTCTGTAAGGCATTTTAACTTCTAGTTTTTTTGCCAATTCTTGAGTTTCATTTTCATTCATCCACAAATGATAGCCCATTCTTTGCCAAGTATAGCCAATTTTTATTGAAGCAATTCTAACGGTATCCCAATCTTTAAATTCGGCCATTAAAACTACTCCTAATGAATCTTTGTAATTTTTTATTCTTCCTGGAATAAATTTGTAATCGACAAAGGTTTTTTCATAAACATCTTTCGGTATCTTTATTTTAAAATCTTTATCCAGATACTTGTAGTTATAGCTTAAGAAATCAATCTTTAAAAGAGAATCAATTTTAATATCTTGGCGATCAGTTTCATTTATATTTTTTTGAGCAAACATTGAGTTATAAAATAAAAACGAAATAATTAGAATACTTACTGACTTCATAATAATTGATTTTAGAGTTTATTATTTTGGCATTTCTGGAATTATAATTCTTCTGGTTGGTGTGCTTAAAGTCTCAATAAACGCTAATAAATCACCAATTTCTTCTTTGCTTAAATCTAGTTTTCGCAACATAGGATCTACTTTTGGAATTAGTGAATCTCTTGCTGTTCCAAGATATTTTTTCTGAACAGGAGAAGGATTACCTAAATTGTATAATTCTACAACATCCAATAAAGTAGGGAAGTGGCCGTGATGCATCCATGGTTTTGTGTTGACAACTTCACGAAGAGTTGGCGTTCTGAATTTGCCAATATCTTTTACATCTTTAGTCACATTATAACGCCCAAAATCTTCATTTTTTGTACCGAATAAAGTCTGTCCGTCATTATGAAACTGATTATCGCTGAAATATGGCGTATTATGACAATTAATACATTGCGCTTTGGTTCTAAACAAATGCATTCCTTTTACTTGTTGATCATTATAAATGTCTGATTTTCCACTTACAAACTGGTCAAATTTGCTTTTCGGACTATTGATTGATCTTTCGAAAGTAGCAATGGCATATTGAATTCGTTCTAAAGTTACTTTTTTGTCTCCAAAAGCAGCTGTAAACAACGAATTATAGCCTTTAATTTTGGCAATTTTATCAACGGCAATCGTTAATTTTTCGTTCATTTCTAAAGGATCCTGCACAGGAAACTGAGCCTGATCTTCTAAACTAGAAGCACGTCCATCCCAAAATAGGGAAGTGGCATAAGCCGAATTCAGAATGGTCATCGAATTGCGTTTTCCAGTCTGGCGATCGTGACCAAATGAACGAGTTAAATTATCTGTCCATCCTAATTCAGGATTGTGACAAGAAGCACAGGCAATTTGTCCGCTTCGCGATAATCTTGGATCAAAGAATAGAATCTTTCCCAAACTTTCTTTTTCCTTAGAATACGGATTGTATGCTGGATAAGGAACGGCAGGAAGTACTCCAATATCCTGAAATTTAGATTTATCAATATTTTCATGTAATGCTGCAGCAGGCCATTTAGAAGAATCGCCGCTGGAATACAATTTTCGTAATTCCTGAATATCAGTATAATCAGGACCTTCTGCACTTTTGTAAGCCGTTAAGCCCAGCAGGAATAAGAGTGGGAAGATTAGTTTTTTCAATGCTTTGTTTTTTTGTTTTTGTGTTTTTTTGATTTGTTTCAAGTTTCAGGTTTCAAGTTGTTGTAGAACGTGTAATCTAAAACTTGAAACCTGAAACCTGAAACTTTTTTTACGCCAAAAGCTTTGTCAAAGTTTTAAACTTTGACAAAGCTAATGCGCAAGAATATCGCTGCGACTGTCAACTGCGACTGAATACTAAATTAAAGCGTAACTTCTTTTGGACACGCAATGCTTAAAGCGGCCGGTTTTGGATACGTTCTATTGTTGTACATTCTGTATTGCGTCGAAACTGTTCCTCCAAACAGTTTGTCGTTTGTTAATTTTAATTCAAATGAAATTTCAAATAAACCGTTGCTGATTTCTTTGTATGTTCCTTCTCCAGAAATAGCAATTTGATAGGTATTTGTAGCACTAGATCCAATTGTAATGTCTTGTGGAATTACAAGTACTGTTCCTTCTGTTTTACTGTTTCCATTTGCTGGGAAAAATTCTAAAGCTGAGGTAATATTAAAGCCTGGAGAGATTGCAGCAGAGTTACTTTCATTAGAAAACCATCTTTTTAGGCCAAAAGAATTGACAGTATTTGTTCCAGTTGCAACATTAAATCCGATTTTAAATGCATCGTGATATACATCATCATTTGGGTTTGAGGTTCCTTTGTCACTGTAAAGTATCGCATTCGGATCATCTTTTGTTACAATAACGGGAAAAGTTAAAGCGTTAAAAGTCTGCCATGTACAATTACCATTGTTGTTAAACCAATGTTCTCCATAAGTTAAGTAAAAGGCATTTGTAGGATCCGTAAATTTAGATGCTGGATAAGCCTGAACATCTCTAGGCGTTTTTATTGGTTTTACAACAGTTAAACTGATATTTCCTGAAGCTACATAATTTGGAGTATTTACTAAAGTAATTTTACTTTCGTAACGAGCATCATCATTTTGTAAATCTTCTAGAAGTGTTAAATGATATAGTATTGAACTTCTGTTATTTCCATAATCATCATGTGTTAAAGAGTATTCAAAACCATTTTGAAATTTAAAAATAGGATTACTTTCTATTTCAGATGGAATAAATCCGTTAGGGAAATTTACTTTAAAATCAATTTTTTCTCCTACTTCACCTTTAACAAGATATTGAGCAACTGGAAATGTGTAATTCGTAATAACGTCACCCAGATTAATAGTAAAAATGTTGTTTGGTGAGGCAGTATTCAGATTTCCAATATGAATGTCAGGATCTGAAGTGTTTTCCAATTTTAATGTTATAGATTGTTTATCTTTCCATCTCTGATCGAAAGAAACAAAAATAGTGTCTGTTAGTTTATTGCCTTGAAAAAGTAATTCTGTTTCTGGCTGTACAGTAAAAGTATCAAGACTTCCAGATGTAGTTGTACTAAAAGTTGCTTTAACTGGACTTTTTAAAGTTGCAGAAGTTAAGGTAACAGGAACCTTTAAAACTTTGACAGATTTATTTTCGTATTCTGCCAGCGCTAAGGCAGTTGTATTAACAGCAGGATATTCTAATGGAACACCATTATTTGTGATGAAATTAAATCGGACAAATGGATCAATATTTTTGGATTCGAATCTGTAATCATCTTTAGAACAAGACGAAAATACGATTACAACTAGACTTATTGTGGATATAATTTTAGTAAGATTCATTTTGTTTTAAATTTGAATTTAAGTTGGTATTACTACGAGGTATTGGCAAGATGTATTTTGGTGATGGGTAAGTTAAGCTACAAGAAGATGAAATACAGCCATCATTTCTAGAAACATCTTTTTGGTTTCTTGCCATATCAAAAAATAAATGTCCTTCAAAACAAAGCTCTTTTCTACGCTCTAAAAGCAATGCTTCCAAAATATTATTGTTATCTGTTAATAAAGTAGCTTTTGCACGAGCTCTGATAGTATTAATATCGGTTCTTGCCTGATCTGCATTATTTAATCCAATAGCTGCTTCGGCACGAATTAAATATTGTTCACTTAATCTAAAAGCTACATAACCTGGATTGTCCTGAAATTTCTTAGTAAAATTATAATTTAGCGTAACGAATCCCAGATTGACAACTGTTTCAATTGGTTTGGTTAAAAACAACTGTTTTCTAATATCATTACTTTCGTATAAATCTATCAAATCATTTGATGCAGAATAGTATCCATAGTTTGAATTAGTAGTATATCCGTATGCAGATGCCATTGTTAGACTTGCGCTTCCTGCATCATTTCTTTTAACTGAGAATTCTAATAAAATTTCTGAAATAGGTAGATCAGGCTGTTCCCATTGCGCAATATAATTGTCTGATGCAGTCAAGGTTACGCCCGAATTTGTAATAACATCATTTGCAGTATCGTAGGCGTTTTTCCAATCTTTTTTGTAAAGATAAACTCTTGCTAATAAGGCTTTTGTATTTGTTTTGTTAAAATAAGAATAAGTTGGTCCACTTATTAAATTTGTATTAGAATATAAATCTAAAGCAGTTTTAATGTCATCAATAATAAAATTATAGGTATTAGCAACTGTTTCTCTGGAAGGATATGTAAGTTTATCATTTGTAGATTTTTTATTGTAAACAATTCCAAGGTGAGAAGCATCAGCTGTAAAGCTATAGTTTTGCGAATAAACTTGACTCAATAAAAAGTGCGTGTAAGCTCTAATGGTTAAGGCTTCTGCTTTAATTTGTTTTTTCTCTTCATCTGTAGCGTCTGGCAATGCATCTGTAAATTCTAGTAACAAATTAGTTTGGTTAATTATATCATAACTATTTACGTAAAATGAAGCCAAATTTGATTCTTCGGCCTTGTCATCAAAAGAATAAATTCCAATGGTATTGTCTCTAATAGAAATGACACCTCTATTTGTACTGGAAGTACTTGTTCCAATTGTTGGCGTAAATTTGATATTTCCTCCCTGTAAATCGGCATATGTTGCATAGGGAGCAAAACGTGAAAGTTCTTCAAGTTCCATGTAAACTCCTGACATTGCCTGAAGTACCCCTTCTTTATTTGCTAATTGTTCTGTGATAGAAACCTTTGTACCTGGTTCTTGTTCCAAAAAATCACTGCAGCTCTGCATTAAAAAGACAGAGGCGAGTAGGAATGTGAATTTTGCGGTAATAGTATGTTTAAAATTTTTCATTTTTTAAAAAGTTGTATTAATTCCGCATGAAATTGTTCGTGATTGCGGGTAATTGAAACTGAATTCTCTAACGCCATTCATTCCAGAAGGACTCTTTTCTTTATACCAGTAAAATGCATTAGAAACATCAGCAAATATTATTAAGGTATCTAGAAAAGTGTTTTTGATTGGTACGTTATAGCTTAGATTAATGTTACTTAATTTAATATAAGTTGCATCGTAAACATATTTACTCAAGTTAGGCAGTAAAGTATTTCTGCTTGGTGCTGGTTGCGAAACAATGTCTCCTTGGTTCCTCCAGTAATCATAAGCATTAACAGACATGTTTCTATTTGATAATATACTGTATTTTGATACGATCTCATCAGAAATTAACTTATCGCCTCCCCATTGAAATGCTCCTGTAAAAGACAAAGTAAAACGGTTGTTGAAAGAAAAACTATTACTGAAACCTCCAAATGCTTTTGGCTGTGTATCTCCAATTGGCTCCCAATCAGTTTCATTAAATAAACTTTTCCAGGTTTGGGCATCATAAATCTGACCATCTTTTCGAATTAAATCACGCCCTGTAGCAGGATCGACTCCGGCCCATTTTACTCCCCAAATTGTAGTTGTACTATAGCCAATTTTTTGAGCAAGAGCTAAATTTGCTAAAGAATAATCACTTCCTAAACCAACTAAATCTGTTACTTTATTGTCAACGGTTGAAATATTTACTGTAGAAGTCCATTTGAATTTTCCTTTTTGAAACCATTTAATTCTTGTTGTCAATTCAAAACCTTTATTGTACATACTAGCGGCGTTCAATTGCATACTTGAATAGCCAGCTTCTGTTGGGATATCACGACTTGTAATTAAATCACTAAGATCATCATAGTAATATTCTAATGTTAATGCAATTGAATTGAAGATATTGAAATCTACTCCTGCATTAAATTTTTTGTTTTTTTCCCAGCTTAAGTTTCCATTTGGAGACGTGTTCGGTGTTGCATAAGGAGCTCCATTATAACCGTTTTGTGAAACATTGTATAATCCTTTGGCACGGTAAGAACCAATTCTTGAATTTCCTGTAGAACCGTAACTTACCTTAAGTTTTAAGAAGTCAATCCAAGAAGAATTGTTTAAGAAATCTTCATTAGAAATAATCCATGCTAAACCAGCACCGCTGTTTAAAGCTACATTGGTATCGTCTCCAAAAACAGAACTTTCGTCACGTCTTAAGTTAGCTAAGACAAAGTATTTTTTCTTATAATTGTAATTTACTTGTCCAAATAATGAAACTCTTGAATTATTATTGATTTCACTTCTGTAAGATTGTTTTGTTTTAGATTCGTCTACATTAGGAGTTGAAAGGTCATCATCCTGTGTCGCATTTGCAATATCATTTACGATATTCGGATTTGTAAATCCAGTTCCGGACATAAAATCAAAGTTGTTTTTTTCTTCTCCAAGTTCAAAACCTAAAACACCATCAATAGTATGGTTTTTATTGATTTCTTTGTTAAAAAGCATTTGTCCCTGCCAGTTCCATTTAGTTCCATTTCTTTTGTTGAATAAGCGGCGTCCCCAGTTTGGATAAGTGATTCCGTTTAGAACAAAACTTCCATTGTTTTGTCCGCTTTCATTTTCACCAGAAAAATAACGATCCTGTACTTTATCCAAATAATCTAATCCGAATAAAGTGGCAAATTTGATGTTTTTATTCAATTCATAACCAACATTTAAACTTGTAAGGAGCGCTTTAGATTCGGTTATGTTTTTATTTTGTTCAATAGCTGCTAATGGATTTCCTCCTGTTGAACCTATTAAACCAATTTTAGAATAAGTTCCGTCTGCATTATAAGGAGAAATAGTTGGCAGATAAGCAAAATCATAATAAATATTTGGAGCATCTTTTTTTATGTAACTTGGATTAAAAGACAGATTCACATTCCATTTCGCTTGTTTATAACCAATATTAACTCCTCCGTTTAATTGTTTCGTTGTGTTTCCTAATTGAGGTTCATCAATATTTAGATACGTAATGTTGGTACGATAGGTAATTTTTGAAGTTCCTCCAGAAACAGCAAAATTGTATTTATTGTAAATTCCAGAATTATTTAAAAGATCGAACCAATCCGTATTGATTCCGTTATAAGTTACTGGATTATAGCTTGAGCTTACATTTGTGTTATAGGCATTGTTTAATTCAGTGTATTGTTGTCCGTTCAAATATTTAATTTGATTAATTGCCGTAGATACTCCTAACTGATTTGAGAATTGAAATTTTGCTTTTCCCTGAGTACCTTTTTTAGTAGTAATTAAGATTACTCCATTTGCTCCATCAGCTCCATAAATACCAACAGCAGCAGCATCTTTTAGAACGGTAAAAGAATCAATATTGTCAGGAGAAAGAAAAGCTAACGGATTGGATAAACTTTCTCCCAGACCTCCAGTCGCTTCAAAGTTTGCGGTGTCAATACCTTTTTGTTCATTCATAATCACACCATCAACAATAATTAATGGCTGTGTTGAAGTTCCTAAAAGACTTCCATTTAATGATTTTAAAGTACCCTGACCACGGATATTGATTTTAACAGGAGTTCCAACACCAGAAGTATTTTCAACTAAAACACCGGCAATTTGTCCTTCAACCATTTTGTCAATACTCTCAGAAGCCTGTTGTACTGGAATATCTTTTGCTCTTAAAGTAGAAATACTTCCTACGACTTCTTCTTTTAGTTTTGTAGTTCCATAAGATGAAGTGATCACAACCTGATCCAATTCGTCGGTAACTTCTTTTAGGTAAAAAACAAAATCTTTTTTGTAGCCAGCTGTTTGCGATTGTGATTCCATTCCTAAATAGCCAACTTCAAGAATCTGATCTTTAATGTTATCGCCTTTTAATTCATAAGCAAATTTTCCGTTGGCATCAGTTATAGCGCCCATTCCAGTTCCACTAATGCGGATAGTTGCGCCCGGAAGAGGTTGTCTGTCTTTTGCACTATAAACAGTTCCTTTAATAATTCGTTCTGTTTCCTGAGGAGCAGAACTCGATCTGTCAACACGGGTAGCATCAGTTAATAAAACTTGTTTTTTCTGAATGTAATACGAAATATTAGTATCCTTTAAAAGCTTCTTTAAAACAGTTTCTAAAGTCGCATTCGTTACATCTAAATCGGCTAATTGATCTGCATCTATTTTTTTTGCATTATAAATGATTCTAAAATCACTTTGCTCTTCAATAGATTTGATAATTAAGCTAATAGGTTTGTTTTTGGCATGTATCGTTATTAATTTATTCTGCGAAAATCCTTTAAAACCAGATATAAGTATGGCTAAGAAAAACAGAATTTTTCTTAAAACGGGTGGTATCGTGAATGTCATGTTTATTTAGTTATGGAAAATTGGTGTAATTGTAATTGTGTTTTGTTTAATAGAATAATTAAATGGCGTGTCACGTTTTAGAAGTTCTAAAATGTTTTCGACACTAGACTCACTAATTTTTATTGAACCGGTAAAATTCTGTTTGGCCAAAACATTATTTTCGTTGATAATTTCAACGTCGTAGGTACGTTCAATAATTTTTGCAATTGTAGAAAATGGAGTATTATTAAATGCGATTTCGCCATGAACCCAGCTTTCGTAAAAAGCAGTATCAACTGTTTTTGTTACGATTTTCTTAGAGTCACTCTGCCAAACAGCCATTTGGGTTGGCTTCAGCAGAACAGCATTTAAAGGATTGTCTTTTTCAGACATTTGAATGCTTCCTTCAACCAAAACACTGCTCACGGTTTTGTCTTCAGGATAAGCGCTTACGTTAAATCTTGTTCCGAGAACTTCAATATCAACTTGATCAGAATGTACAATAAACGGATGCTGTTTATCTTTAGCAACTTCAAAAAATGCTTCACCGGTTAAATAAACATTTCTTTTTCCGTTAATTCCAAACTGTTCCGGATAACGTAAAGTCGTTCCAGAATTTAAACTCACAAGGGTACCATCTGAAAGTTTAAGTTTGAATGTTTTACCATAAGGAACTGTAAGGGTGTGATAAGAAACTTCTTTGTCGAGAACTTTTCCAAAGTATATAATTCGATCAGAAAATTTTCTTGCAACAAGCTCGCCTTTGTCATTGATTAAAGCATTTTCATTTTTATGTGAAAAATATTCTAAACTTCCATCGCCTAATTCCAGAACAATTTCTTTAGAAGCTGTTGTTCTTTCATTAAAATAAAAAACAAGTTTTGTTAAACCAATTAAAACCACAAGAATGGCCGCGTATCTAAAATACTTTCTTGAATTGTTTTTTGGTTTAAGTGCAATTACAGGAGTATCACGTGAAATTGTTTCTGTAAGTGCGGTTAAAGTCCAAGTCTTTTTTAAAGTTATAAATTGCTTTTTATTTTCTTCTGATGCCTCAATCCAATCAAAAAGTTGTTGTACTTCTTGTTCTGAAGCTTCATTAGATAAGTATTTATAAATTAGTTCCGATGTCATAAATGCGTTTTTAAACTTCTCGCTATTGTTAGTACACTTCAGAATTAAAATACCCTACCTTTTATTCTTAATTATTATAAATAAGGATAAAGATTAAGAACAAATAATCCGATAATTTGGTCTTTAAAATCTTCAAAGCCTTTGTCATATGGGCTTCTACGGCTTTTAAAGTCACTTCCATTTCTTCGGCTATTTCTGCATTTTTTTTATTCTCAAAGCGTTTTTTTATAAAAACTTCGCGAGTTTTGGGCGGTAATTCGTTAATCGATTCCTGAATAATACGCTCCAATTCTGTTAATTCTAATGTGTCGAACTGAATCGAATTTAAAACTTCGATATCCAATTCTCTTTCTTTGTGGTTAAGCAGGTCGTTTTTGAATTTATCTTTCACTTTATTGTGGCGAATTAAATTCAGACATTTTGATTTGGCGTAGGTAAATAAGAAAGCTTGGATTCCGTTAATAGATTCAACGCTTTCTTTATTTTGCCATAAGTGTAGTAAGGCTTCTTGAGCAAGGTTTTCAGCTTCGTCCTGATCATAAATAAACTGAACACTGAAAGATTGGATTCTCCTAAAGTATTTATCATAAAAGAAAGCATAGGCAGTTTCGTTTCCTTCCTTAAAGGATTGGAAAGTGTTTAATTCGAAACTGTCATTATTATTCATTAATCAAAATTTACTTGGGAAAGCAATATTAAGTAAATTTTAAATTATACTCGTGTTTGCTAAGAAAGCGGCAAATATAAAAGTTTATTTATATTAATTCTAAATAAAATAAAATTATTGATTGTTTGAAGAAATTTTATTCAGAAAAGGTTGGGTTTGGTGTTTTTTTTAACCGCAAAGGGAGTAAAGTTTTTTAACCGCAAAGAGCGCAGAGATTTTTCGCAGAGTTCGCAAAGTTTTTTTACGCAGAGTTCGCAGAGATTTTTAACGCAAAGAACGCAAAGATTCAATTTAATAATTTAAGAATTGAGAATAAAAAAGTCCGCAAAGCTTAACCTGTAAGCTTTGCGAACTCTTTGTAAAACATAGCCCAAGGTTGAAACCTTGGGCTATGTTTCAAAATCAATATGCAAAACAACTCTGCGATCTTCCCTTTAAAAAAGCATTCTCAAAAGCTCAAAAAAAAACTCTGCGAACTCTGCGAAAAATCTCTACGTTCTTTGCGTTAAAAAACATACCTCAAGGTTTCAAAATCAATATGTAAAACAACTCTGTGATCTTTGCTTTAAAAAAGCATTCTCAAAAAGCTTAAAAAACTCTGCGAACTCTGCGAAAATTCTCTGCGTTCTTTGCGTAACTTTAAACTTTAAACAACGTTACGATTAAAATTACGCCATCCAAAACCAATCAATAACAAAATGAAAAGCAATAAAGGTAAAAATGCCTTTCCAAAACTAATTGTAGTTGCATCTGTAAAAGTTTCCACTTTAAAATCTTCCCATTTTTGTTGATCAACTGGTGCATTTTCAAATATTTTAGAATAAAAATGCAGACGAAGTTTTTCATGAAATTGTGTGGTTTCTTTTAAGAAAAGAAGTTGGTTTCGTAAATCAGATTTTGCAATTTCGTTGAGTTGAATCTGCGTATGAAGCGTTGGAATAAATTGTGCAATAAGTTCGCCGGCGCGATTTCGCTGTTCCAGTTTTACTTCTAATTCTTTCGATTGTACAGCCGATTCGTCGTCGCCCATTTGTTGCATCGCAAAATACCACAACCAGTTAAATTCTTTACCTTCAGAGTTTTTATACTTTCTAAACTGCGGATAATGTTTAAAAAACTTTTCTAAAGTTTCATTTTTATCCATATCCCATTTTTCATGATAGGCATTTCGTTGCTGTAAAGTCAGTTCTAAAGCTTCAGGAACTTTGTATTTATTCACAATAAAAGCATTGATTCCGGCAGGAACGATAATAATTAAGAACAACCAAATCGTTAATAATATTACGGCATTAAAATTAGAATGCTTTTGCAGCGAAACAACAAAGAAACAAACCGCAAACCAAAACAAAATATAAAGAATTCCAATTCCGTAGAAAATAAAAAAAGATTGATCTAACGGAATATTTAAAAATAAAACTGCTGTAAAAAGTAAAACAGTAAGCAAAGCAATTAAACTCAAAATCCTTACATAAAATAGTTGAAGAATATATTTGAACGTGTTTTGACTTTGTGTTGCCACAATTTTCCAAGTACCGCTTTCTTTTTCTTCAGAAATAATATTGTATGAAAAAGTAATAATAAGAAGCGGAAAAAGATAAATAAGCACAAAACTAAAATCAATATTTCCTGCCAATAAATTATTTGGATTATTGAGTTCCGAATCGTATTTCTGACCTTCTAAACCACGAATCGTAACATTTTGAATAGACGGATTAACATCACGCTGTCCAATAGCTAAACTATTTATTGGTAATGTATTATTAACCAAAGAAAATTTGATATAATACAACAAAAGTCCGATTTCGTCTTTGTGATATTCAGCATTTCTTGCAATATGTTCTTTTTGATAAATAGCAGCTTCTTGAATACTATTTTGTTGTTTATCCTGAAATTGTTTTCCAATTAACAGACTTATAAATCCGATACAAAGCAAAAAAAGCAAGCCAATTTTGGTTCCTTTTGACCGAATAAAATTTTTGAATAATAATGCTAACATAATTAAATAGCTTTAAGTTTTTGAGATGCGATTCTAATTAAAATCAAAAGCAATGCAATCCATAATAGAATTGAAATAATGGAAATGATTTCGTTTTTAAGAACCGTTCCAATTTCTTTGGGCTCGTAATGAAATTCTTCAACATCGGCCCAATGTTCTTTGCCAATGGTTAAAGGTTTATCATTTGGCCCAGGTTTTTTATTGCTGATGTATTTTATCTGCAAAGCATTCATTTTCTGAGCCATTGCGTAGCGATAATCTTCTGCTTGTTTCTGGAAATCGATATACGATTCGTAATCTGTATTGGACAATCCCATAGACAAATTTTTGATGGCGATGTACGGATTAAGGAAAGAAACTGTTTTAGAAAAGCTATTTTGTTTTTTATAAATCTTTAAAAGCGAAGCCAAATGTTCGTTGTAAATTCTAGAACTTATTTTTTCACCTTCTGTCATGATATAACCCGAATAATTAAAAGGTAGTTTCTGTACAGAATCTACTTTGTAAACACGTAGTAAAGAGTCTTTAATCGCCTTATAATGCGGATCATTCGGATTGTGACTGTCACCTTGTTTTAGAATATCTTTTTCAATATCACTGTTAAACTGAATTTTTGAAGGTGCTTCAAAAATATATGCTCCAATAGCCTGAGTTGTTCTTGGCAAAATAATCGTAAACAGCAACCAAATTCCAATAAGCGTGACTAAAGCTTTTTTGGAAGTTTTGCTTACCGCAGAAACCAAAACGGCAATAACACAAAAGAATAGGAGATAAGCCAAATGAAAAAGAATAAACAAAAGCATTTTTACTGTTTCATCAGCTGTAATACTGAAATCTTGCAGAAAAAGCCAAACCAAAACCAAAACGATAATTGTTGGAATAAAAAGTAGCATAATAACGCTGGCAATTCCTAATGTTTTTCCAATTAAAAGCTGCTTCCAATTTATTCCTTGAGTAAGAAGAATTTTCAAAGTACCATTTTCACGTTCATAAGCAACAGCATTAAATCCTATGAAAAAGATTAAAAGTGGCAATAAAACCTGTAAAACCATGGCAATACTAATTTCGCCAAAACGAAGCATACTGTTTGAAAATCCGGCTTCAGAGAAATTGGCTGTATTTTGTTTGTGGGCTTCAAGGAAAATAGCGTTTCCAAAGAAAGGTTCCATTCCGAATTCAAAAACGCTTAAAGGCGTACTTTTTCTAAAAGCAAAATTTCCATAATGCGCCATTCTATGTGGATTCTTATCTGGATTTTTTAACCAATCTTCTCTCGATTCGTGTTGGTATTTTTCGCTGGTTTCGTTTTGACTTTTGTAATTGTCCCATCCTGTAAAAGTGGCATACAAAAGTAAAACAGCAATAAAAGCGGAAATAATGTAAATTGCAGGATTTTTAAAAACAGAGTGTTTAAAATGCCTGGCTATAAGGAGTTCTGTATGTAATAATTTCATATTTACTGTAGATTAAACCGTTTGTAAATACAAATCTTCGAGCTCATTAGCCGAAATTTTAGAAGCTTCGATTACCGTAACTAAGTTTCCTTGTTTCATAATTCCGATATGAGAAGCCACTTCACGAGCTCTGAAAATATCGTGAGTTGCCATTAAAATTGCTGTTCCGTCTGCAGAAAGTTCTTTTAGAATTTGAGAAAATTCATTAGAAGCTTTCGGATCTAAACCACTTGTAGGTTCGTCTAACAAAAGGACTTTTGCTCTTTTGGCAATCGCAATTGCAATTCCCACTTTTTGACGCATTCCTTTAGAATAACCACCAAGATTTTGATCATGTGCTTTGGTTTGCAAACCTGCTTTTTCTAAAAAATAAACCAGTTCTCCTTTAGAATATTTAAAACCTGCCAGTGAAGAGAAAAATTTGAGATTTTCCAAACCTGTAAGATTTGGATATAACATTACAGTTTCTGGAATGTAGGCAACAAATTCTTTAGTTGTTTTTGCGTTTAAAGTAACAGGAATATTGTTGATGGTTAATGTCCCTTCAGAAGGTTCAATAAAACCTAAAAATAGATTAATAGTTGTTGTTTTTCCAGCGCCATTTTGACCTAAAAGAGCAAATATTTCGCCTTCTTTGATGGTTAAGTTTAAAGCGTTCAAAGCAGTATAGTCACCATATTTTTTGGTGAGATTCTCAGCTGTAAGCATAATTATTTGTTTGGATTGAATATTGAATGATTAAGAATTTCTAACTCTATTTGGATAAGCTGAAATTCTTTTGTGAATTGAAAAATTGAAAAGTTTACAGATATTTATTCTTTTGAAACTTAAAAATAGAATCAGTACAAGAAAGCTCTTTGCAGCAAAGCAAAAAGATTCTTTTCTTTAAAAAATATAAATCTTGTAAAACTTAAAATAGAGCAGGAGGTGCCCTTAAAGCGAATAAACT
>NZ_DASWYK010000065.1:0-16859 GCF_036405015.1 Flavobacterium sp.
TATTCGCAACAACAATCCTCTAAAAGAACCCAAAACATACATAAAAAACAACAAAAACCTTAAAAGCAAACGTTTTCGTTAAAAATAATATTTATTCATGATAAAAAAGTATCACTATAAAATTCGTTTCAATCCCGAAAAATCTTCACGATATTGACTAGGCGTACAGTTTTTTGTAGCCTTAAAACTGCGATTGAAGTTCGCGATATTATTAAAACCAGATTTAAAAGCCACTTCAGAAACACTCATATCTTTTTCTACCAGCCAGCGAGCCGCATAACCAATTCTGATATCATTGATATAATTCACAAAAGTCTTTCCTGTTCGTTTTTTAATAAATCTATTAAACGAAATGATCGACATACTAGCAACATTGGCCACATCCTCTAAAGTAATTTTTTCAGCAAAATGTTTCTGAACATATTCGTAAACCAATTTCATTTTATCATAATCATCAAACGTATCATAATCTACAGTATATGTTGAAAGCAAACGCTGATTTCTAGAATTTGCCAGATCATATAATAAAGAAGTAATTTCCAAAAAATAATCCATACCATCTAATTTAGAAAGCCTTACAAGTCTTGGAGTCAATTCTTCTGCGGTTTTTTTTGAAAAAAGAATACCATGAATAGATCTATTAAACATATCTCGAATCGGATTCATAATACGTCTAGACAACAAAGATTCATGAAACAAATCATTATGAAACTGAATGGTAATTTCGTGAATTTTTTTACTCGTACATTTATTCAGCTCCCATCCATGATATAAATTAGGACCAATTAGAACTAATTCAACATTATCAATTTCTTCAATATTATCTCCCACAACTCTCTTTACTCCTTTACCATTTAGAATAAAATTAATCTCAAATTCCGGATGATAATGAACCGGGAAATCAAAGCTGTCTTTTACTCGGTCAAAAACCAAAAAACTATCACTTGCAGCAAGGGGCGCAATTTCTCTATAAAAATTTTTCGTAGCACTCATATTAAAATCTTGTATCAGAAAAGGAATAATTCGCTTTTTTGACTGCAATAATATGATATATAATTGATAAAATAATATTGATTAGACGATATTCATACAATTATCTTTGAAAAAATTAATTATCAATTTCTTAAAAAGAGCTTTAATAATAAACATTAATCATTTTTAATTAAATATCTTTTTATAGTTTTAATAATTTTCAACGCAAATCGTTAAAGAATTTTCGAACAGAATTATCAGTAGATTTAAAAATCGTAAATCATTGTATCTTTAGCATTTAGCACAATTAACAACCAATAATTCGACAATGAAAAAACATTTCATCATACTTCTGACAGCTGTTTTAACTAGCATTTCATGCGAATCGCAGAAAAAGGCGAGTAATACAAATTTGTCACTTTCAGATCAAAAAGCAACTTTAGAGACAAAAACACTTTATAAAAATCTAAACATTTTATCGCATAAAGGTTTTCTATTTGGTCATCAGGATGATTTGGCTTATGGAGTAAAATGGAAATATGAAGATGGAAGAAGTGATGTAAAAGACGTTGTTGGCGATTATCCGGCAATTTATGGTTGGGATATTGCAGGTTTAGAAAATGATAGTCCAAATAATATTGACGGAGTTCCTTTTGCAAAAATGAAACAATATATTATGGAAGCCAATTCAAGAGGTGGTATTTCAACCATAAGCTGGCATTTTGATAATCCAGCAACAGGAAAAAATGCCTGGGACAACACTCCTAATTCCTTAAAAACTATTCTTCCTGGAGCTGAAAACCATAAGAAATTCACTTCATGGCTAGATAAAGCTGCTGTTTTCTTCTTGTCTTTAAAAGATAAAAACGGAAAAAATATTCCGATTCTATTCAGACCTTTTCATGAACTTACTGGAGGATGGTTTTGGTGGGGAAAAGGCAATTGCACTCCAGAAGAATTTAAAACAGCTTGGAAATTTACTTTCGACTATCTTCAAAAAAAAGGAGTTCACAACTTAATATATGTTTACAATACGGGCAGTTTTGCAAATGAAGCAGATTATTTAGCCAATTATCCAGGTGATAATTATGTAGATATGTTAAGTTTTGACAGTTATCAAAACAATAATGATCCTGATGGACAAAAATTTATTGGCGAAGTTCAGAATCAGTTTAAAATCTTAAATAAAATCAGTGCTGAAAAACACAAATTAATGGCATTGGCAGAAGCAGGTTACGAAGCAGTTCCAGATCCAAAATGGTGGACAGGAACTTTGTTAAAAGCAATTGGAGATTATAAAATTTCTTATGTCTTATTATGGAGAAATCATGGCTGGCAGGAAAAAGAACAGAAAATGCATTATTATGCTCCGTTTTCTGGACAGGCAAGCGAAAAAGATTTTATCGATTTTTATAATCTGAATCAGACTATATTTGAAAAAGACATTAAAAAAGCTTTAAAGTAAAACTCAACTTAAAACTAAAACCTCAAAAAATTAACCAATGCACGACAAAATTAGTTTAAAAGAAAAAATCGGTTACGGACTTGGAGATGCTGCTTCCTCTATGTTCTGGAAAATTTTCAGTATGTATTTATTGTTTTTTTACACCGATGTTTTCGGATTGGCACCTGCTATAGTTGGAACCATGTTTTTAATTACCCGAATCTGGGATTCCTGTTTTGATCCAATTGTTGGAATTCTGGCTGACAGAACCAAAAGCAAATGGGGAAAATTCAGACCTTATTTACTTTGGGTAGCTATACCTTTTGCCATAATCGGAGTTTTAACCTTTTACACACCAGATTTTGACGAAAAAGGAAAAATCATTTATGCTTATGTGACTTACTCACTAATGATGATGATTTATTCTCTAATCAATGTTCCTTATGCCTCTCTTTTAGGCGTAATGTCTTCTGATAGAAAAGAAAGAAACACACTTTCATCTTATCGAATGGTTTTTGCTTTCGGAGGAAGTCTTTTAGCCCTTTGGTTAATTGAACCTTTGGTTAATTATTTTGGTGGAAACCTTAATTCTAAAACTGGTTGGCTGGCAACAATCGCCGTTTTCGGATTCATTACTACCATCTTTTTCTGGGCGTGTTTCCTTTTCACCAAAGAAAGAATCAAACCTATTGCAGACGAACAAAATAATTTAAAAGAAGATTTAAAAGATCTTCTAAAAAATAAACCTTGGTGGATTTTACTTGGAGCTGGAATTGGAGCTTTGGTTTTTAACTCCATTCGTGATGGTGCTGCAGTTTATTATTTCAAATATTATGTAAGCAGCGCAATCAAATTTGATTTTTCGCTTTTTGGAAGTGATTTTTATATGACACCAACATCAATCTATTTGGTTTTAGGACAAGCTGCAAACATCATCGGAGTTATTATTGCAACACCAATTGCTAATAAAATTGGTAAAAAGAAAACCTTCTTTGGAGCTATGGCTTTAGCAGCAATTTTAAGTCTCATTTTCTATTTATTTGGAAAAGAAGACATTTACTTAATTCTGATTTTTCAGGTTTTAATTAGTATTTGTGCGGGTTGTATTTTCCCATTAATCTGGTCTATGTATGCTGATAGCGCCGATTATTCTGAATGGAAACAAGGACGTCGTGCAACAGGATTAGTTTTCTCAGCCTCTTCAATGTCACAAAAATTTGGATGGACCATTGGTGGTGCTGGAGCGGGATGGCTTTTAGGTTATTATGGTTTTCAGGCCAATGTTGAACAAACTGCAACAGCTCAAAACGGAATTCAATTAATGTTAAGCATACTGCCTGCAATTGCAGCAGCAATTTCGGTAGCTTTTATAGCATTTTATCCATTATCAGAAGAAAAATTACAAATTATAGAACAGGATTTAAACGAAAAGAGAGATCAAAATCATTAAAAATTACAGATACAGAAATCAATTGATATGACAACAATAACATCTTCGCTGACTTTTCAGGAAAGAAAAACGGCATTAGAAAACGAACATAAAACACTACTTGAACGTAAAAACAAACCCAAACAAGCAGTTGGAAACGGAATTTACGTGCGCTATGAAAACCCTGTTGTAACAGCAGAACATGCTCCCCTAAGCTGGCGTTTTGATTTTAACGAGACAACAAATCCTTTTTTACAAGAAAGAATTGGAATCAACGCTGCTTTTAACGCTGGTGCGATGAAATGGAAAGGGAAATATCTGCTTGCCGTTCGCGTAGAAGGAATTGACCGAAAATCGTTTTTTGCAATTGCTGAAAGTCCAAACGGAATTGATAATTTCAAATTCTGGGACAAACCTTGCGTAATTCCACAAACCAACGAACCAGATACAAATGTGTACGATATGCGTTTAATTCATCACGAAGATGGATATGTCTATGGTATTTTCTGCACAGAAAGAAAAGATCCAAAAGCACCAAAAGGCGACACAAGTTCGGCTGTTGCCAATGCTGGAATTGTACGTTCTAAAGATTTAATAAACTGGGAAAGACTTCCAGATTTAATTTCAAACACTGGACAACAACGAAATGTAGTTTTACATCCAGAATTTGTAAATGGAAAATATGCTTTGTACACACGTCCGCAAGATGGTTTTATCGATGTTGGATCTGGCGGCGGAATTGGTTTAGGTTATGTTGAAGACATGAAAAATCCAATTGTAAAAGAAGAAAAAATCATTTTCGGAAAACAATATCACACTATTTATGAGTTAAAAAACGGTCTTGGCCCTGCTCCAATTAAAACCTCAAAAGGTTGGCTGCATCTGGCGCATGGTGTTCGTAATACTGCTGCAGGATTGCGCTATACTTTGTATATGTTTATGACTGATTTGAATGATATTGCAAAAGTAACTCATGTTCCAGCAGGTCATTTTATGGGACCTGAAGGAATTGAAAGAGTTGGTGATGTTTCGAACGTTTTATTTTCTAACGGATGGATTGAAGATGAAGACGGTACAGTTTACGTTTATTACGCTTCATCAGATACACGCATGCATGTTGCAGTTTCATCTGTCGATCAATTGGTCGATTATGTAACCAATACTCCTGCTGATACTTTTGTTTCTTCAGGTTCTGTTCAGACTATTATTAATCAAATCGAAAGAAATAACGCAATTTAAAATATCGTGTCATTACAATTAAAGCTTTTAAAATCGGAACTAACTGCAGAACTGGATTCTATCCTAAAATATTGGTCAGAACGTACTATTGATGATCAAAATGGTGGTTTTGTAGGGCAAATCGATTTTAATGATCATCTGATTTCAAATGCAGAAAAAGGTTCGGTTTTAAATGCCCGAATTCTCTGGACATTCTCTGCCAGTTACGCAACCACGAAAAACGAAAACCACAAAATACTGGCAGAAAGAGCATTTGAATTTCTTGCAGCTTACTTTTATGACACTCAATTTGGAGGTCTTTTTTGGAGTATTAATGAGGATAAAACTCCAAAAGACACCAAAAATCAGATTTATGCTTTGGCATTTGCCATTTATGGCTTATCTGAATATTATGCGATTTCAAAGAACGAAAGAGCATTAGAAATTGCTAAAAATTTATATTCAAAAATTCAGGAACATAGTTACGATACAGCTAACAAAGGTTATTTTGAAGCCTTTACCAGAGATTGGCAGGCAATAGACGATTTACGTTTGAGTGCAAAAGATGCCAACGAAAAGAAAACGATGAATACTCATCTTCATATTATTGAAGGTTATGTGAATTTATATAAAGTCTGGAAAGATGAAAAACTGCTTCAAGACATTCTCGAATTATTAAAAACAATTGAACAGCATTTTATTAATACTGAAACGGGACATTTGCGTTTGTTTTTTGATGAAAATTGGAAAGAAAAACCAGATGTTATTTCATACGGACATGATATAGAAGCGGCCTGGCTTTTACAACAATGCGCCGAAATTTCAGAAGATCAGACTTTGATTGCCAATTTTAAAAAATATGCCATTCAAATTGCAGAAGCAACCAAAGAAGGTCTTGATATTGATGGTGGTTTATGGTACGAATTTGATTCCGAAAAAAACGAATTAATTCCCGAAAAACATTGGTGGCCACAAGCCGAAGCTTTAATTGGTTTTTACAATGCTTATCAATTAACAGGGAAAGAAGAATATCTGGATATTGTTTTTAAAATCTGGAAATTCACAAAAAAATACATGATTGACCAGCAAAATGGCGAATGGTATTGGGGAGTTTACCAAGACTATTCTATAATGAAAAAAGACAAAGCCGGATTCTGGAAATGCCCTTATCACAACGGAAGAGCTTGTATTGAACTTATACAGCGAATTCAAGATTAATTTTATTCATTTCTAACTCTAATTTTAAGTCATTATGAAACTTTTTTTTCTTTTTAGTTTATTCCTGATCTCAATAATTTCAGATGCTCAAACCAATCTTATAAAAAACGGAGGTTTCGAATATGACTTAACCAATTGGAACGGACAGGAAAATGGTGCGCTTTCTCCTTACGACAAAAAATCTGGAAAAAACAGCGCTTTAATTAATCAGTATACTGGTGCAGAATGGAGAGCTTTTGACCAAACCGTTTCAATAGCCAAAAATACATATGCAGTAGAATGCAGTGCCTGGATGAAAGCAGAAGGAATCGAAAACCAAAAAGAAGATTATAAAGCTGCTGCCGTGATCATCGAATTTACAAACAGTGCAGACAAACAAGTGGGTACAGAAACAATTGCTAGAGCAAAAGGAACAACTGATTGGGTGAATTACAAAAAAGCCATAAAAGTTCCCGCTGATGCAAAGAAAATAAGAGTAATGCTCGCATTGGCACAAACGAATGGTACTGTATTTTTTGATGATATAAAAATTACAACATTGTCTGAAGAAGCATTTTCAAAATTGAATTCTGAAGCTAAATAAACCAAAATGAAAAAATCCATTTTTAAAATCGCTTTGTTGAATTTCTGCATTTTAGTTTTAGCAGCTTGTTCTTCAGATAAAGATTCAACCGATGAAGTTATAGTTGATCCGCCAACGCAAAGCGATCCTTTGACCACTCAAAATGTTTTGACTTATATGGTCGATGCGAGCGCTACAAAAGAAACTCAGGCACTTTTTTATAATTTAAAAAGACTTGGCGAAACCAAAACCGCTATTGGACAGCAAGATGCTTTTAACAGTTTTTATCAAGACGCTGGAGGCTACTCCGACATTAAAAAAAATACAGGTTTTGATCCTGCCGTTTTAGGTTCTGATTTTATGTTTATAACCGATAAAAACAACAACGAACAATTGAACAATTGGTTTTATCAGCAAGAACTAAAAATTGTCTCGGATGTTAAAGCCGCTTACGCGAAAGGAATAATCAACACTTTCAGCTGGCACTTGAGAGAACCTTACAAAGAAGATTCTTTCTACACAGCCGATATGACCGCAGATCAGAAATCGACTGCTTTTAGAAGTATCCTGCCAGGTGGAGCAAACAACGAATGGTACAAAAAGAAACTTGACAAAGTCGCTAGTGTAATTTCGAATTTAAAAGGTTCAAATGGAGAATTGATTCCGATAATCTTTAGACCTTTTCATGAATTTGATGGAAGCTGGTTTTGGTGGGGAGCTAATTTTTGTACCGCAGAAGAATATAAAAAAGCTTATCAGTTTACAGTTGATTATCTCAAAAATACAAAAGGAGTTCACAATATTTTATACGCTTATTCTCCTGATAATTCTTATTCAACAGTTGAAGATTATTTAACTCGATATCCAGGCGATAAATATGTTGATGTTTTAGGAATGGATAATTATGGTGATTTAAACAGTGGAAATGATGGATACAATAGAGCTAACGCAAAACTAAAAATGCTTTCTATTGCTGCCAAAACCAGAGTAAAAATCGCAGCTTTGACTGAGACAGGATATCAGGTTACAGCAACCACACCGCCAATAAACAATTGGTTTTCTACCAATCTATACAATGTTTTACATGACAACAGAACATTTGATCTTCAGTTTAACACTATAAGTTATGTCATGTTTTGGAATAATACTAAAGATGGCTATTATGTTCCAAATGGTACAGTATCAAATGCAAGTGATTTTAAAACATTTGCCGAAAAATCAAAATCGGCATTATTGAATTCATTACCGAAAATGTACGAAATGCCGAAATAACTTTTTTGTTTCAGGTTTAATTTCAAGTTGAAATCAGAACGTCTTAAATAACGTAAAGCCCTAGCCCTGATAGAAGTGAAAATCCTTTTGTGGCGGGGTTCGCCACAAAAGATTGTAACGGATAGCAGGATTAGCTCCTTAAAATACAAATTATGAAAAATCAATTTTTTAAAATCTTTTCTTTAACCTTGATTTTTGTCGCAATGGCTTGTCAAGCACAGGAAAGAATTACCGTGAGAGGAAATGAATTTTATAAAGGTGACAAACCTTACGCTTATATCGGAACCAATTATTGGTACGGAAGTATGTTGGCGTCTAAAAAATTAGGTGATCGTAAAAGACTCTTACGTGAACTGGATTTCATGAAAAAAAACGGAATCGATAATTTACGTGTTTTGGTTGGTGCAGATGGCGGAAAATATGATTTCACGGTTCGTCCAGCTTTGCAATATGAACAAGGAAAATACGACGAAGATTTATTGGACGGATTGGATTTCTTGATCAACGAAATGAGCAAACGTAAAATGTATGCGGTTTTGTACTTGACCAATAACTGGGAATGGTCTGGCGGTATGTCACAATATTTAGAATGGAATGGAAAAGGGCCTGTTCCGGTTCCGAATATTCCGCCGAATACTTGGCCTCAGTTTATGTCGTATACTGAACAATTTCATAGTTGTGAGCCTTGCATGGAAGCATTGAACAATCATGTGAAATTTATTATTGGTAGAACAAATGCTTATTCTAAAAAGAAATACAACGAAGACAACACCATTATGGCTTGGCAAGTTGGAAATGAGCCTCGAACTTTTACTCCAGAAAACGAAGCAAAATTTACCAAATGGCTGAATAATATTGTGGATTTAATTGACAGTTTAGACAAAAATCATTTGGTTTCTACAGGTTCTGAAGGAAAAAATAGTTCTAACGACAGTATGGAAATCTTTGAAAGAACGCACCAAAATCCGAATATTGATTATTTGACGATGCACATTTGGCCAAAAAACTGGAATTGGTTCAAAGCCGATAACGCTGAAACTACAATGCCCTCAACGATTGAGAATGCAGGAAAATATATTGACGATCATATTAAAGTGGCCAACAACCTCAAAAGACCAATTATCATAGAAGAATTTGGACTTCCGAGAGAACATGAAAATTTAAATGCGGGCGCACCTTCTGTTTATCGCGACCAATTTTACAGTTATATTTTCGGAAGAGTGGTTGAAAGTCGTAAAAATGGCGGTCCGCTACAAGCAGCAAATTTCTGGGGTTATGGCGGTGAAGGAAAAGCAATTCACCCTGATGGAAAATGGAATCCCGGAGAACCTTTAACCACAGATCCTCCACAAGAACCACAAGGTTTAAACTCTGTTTTTAATGGCGATAAATCTACTCTAGAAATTGTAAAAAAATACAATTTACAGTTACAGAAAAAATAATTTTCACCATATAAGTAATATAAGTTCATTTTAGTCAGATTTAATCTGTACATATTATGCTGAAATCTCTTTAAATCTGCGTGAAATATTTTTTGCGCATACATTATCTCACGCAGATTTAAAAAGATTAATACAGATTAGATTTTTTATTGAATAAAACTTATTAAATGAACTTATATCACTTATATGGTTTCAAAAAAAATAGCATGAAAAACACATTTATTCTTTTTTGTTTTCTATTCGTAAATCTTTCTTTTTCTCAGAAGAAACAGGATTTTACGGTGACTTCTCCTGATGGAAAAATTGACGTCAAAATTAATGTTGCTGATAAAATTAGTTGGTCGATTTCACATCAAAAAGATTTGATTTTGGCTCCATCTGAAATGTCTTTAACTTTAGACGGAAATGTCGTTTTAGGAAAAAATCCAGTTGTTTTAAATTCGAAAAAAGAAACCGTAAATACTTCGTTTGAAACACCTCTTTACAAAAAGAAATCAGTTCAAAATCATTACAATCAACTGACTTTAAATTTTAAAAATGATTTTTCTATTGAATTCCGCGTTTTTGATGATGGTGCAGCGTATCGATTTATCACCAAAAAGAAAAAAGATATTACGGTTAACTGGGAAGAAGTCGTTTTAAATTTTGATAAAGATTACAGTACTTTGATGCCCTATGTGAGAGATTTAAGAAATCCGAAAGACCAGTTTATTTCTTCTTTTGAATCGCATTATGAAAACAAGAAAATAAGCGAATTTTCAAAAGATACTTTAGCCTTTTTACCATTTTTAATTGATTATAAAAACCATAAAAAAGCTGTTTTTTTAGAAGCTGATTTAGAAGATTATCCAGGATTATTTGTAACGAATAATAACGAAAAAAAAGGATTTGAATCTCGTTTTTCTAAATATCCTATACAAGAAACCAACGGCGGATTTAACTACCTCAACAAACTAATCACCGAAAGAGCCGATTATTTAGTGAAAACGAAAGGAACAAGAACTTTTCCGTGGAGAGCAATTGTGATTTCTGAAAATGACGCTGCTTTAGCCAATAATGATATGGTTCAGAAATTAGCCGAACCTTCACGTATAAAAGATATTTCGTGGATAAAACCCGGAAAAGTAGCTTGGGATTGGTGGAACGATTGGAATATTTACAATGTCGATTTTAAAGCTGGAATCAATACGCAGACATACAAATATTATATTGATTTTGCTTCTAAAAACAAAGTCGAATATGTGGTTTTGGATGAAGGCTGGAGCGTAGAAACCAACATCATGAAACACAATCCAAATGTTGATTTGGAAGCTTTAATCGCCTACGCGAAAGAAAGAAACGTTGGCATTATTTTATGGGCTTCTTGGATGGCATTAACTAAAAATACAGAAGCCGTTTTTGATAATTATGCCAAATTAGGAGTTAAAGGTTTTAAAGTTGATTTCTTAGACCGTGACGATGCTAAAATGGTAAATTCCGTTTATGACATTTCGCAAAAGGCAGCAAACCACAAATTAATTATTGATTTTCACGGCATGTATAAACCAACCGGAATTCAAAGAACTTTTCCAAATATTTTAAATTTTGAAGGTGTAAAAGGTTTAGAAAACAATAAATGGACGCCAAATGATGATGTTCCGTTATATGATACCACAATTCCGTTTATCCGAATGATGGCGGGTCCAATGGATTATACGCCGGGCGCAATGCGAAATGCCACGAAAAGTGAATTTAGACCAAGTCATTCCACTCCGATGAGTCAGGGTACAAGATGTCATCAATTGGCATTATATACAATTTTTGAAGCACCTTTGCAAATGATGGCCGATAGCCCAACTGCTTTTATGAAGGAACAAGAAAGCACTGATTTTATTGCTAAGGTTCCAACTGTTTTTGATGAAACTGTCGCTCTTGACGGAGAAGTTGGAAAATTTGTTTCAATGGCAAGAAAAAAAGACAATATCTGGTATTTTGGAGCAATCACAAATTGGGATTCAAGAGACATCACAATTGATTTTTCTTTCCTTGAAAAAGGCAAAAAATTCCAAGCTGAAATTTTCTCTGATGGTGTAAATGCTGATAAAGCTGCTGTAGATTATAAAAGAGAAATTATTACCGTTGAATCTACAACAAAACTAAAATATCGATTGGCAAGTGGCGGAGGTTTGGCAATGATTATTAAATAAATCTAGAAACCTAACAGGTTTTAAAAACCTGTTAGGTTTAAATATCAAGATAAAATCTTCTCAATCGCATTCAATTCATCATGAGAAAATTCAGTATTCTCCAAACAATCAATATTGTTACACAATTGCTTTACTGAACTCGCTCCAATTAAAACCGATGTAATCCGTTTGTCTTTTTGCAACCAAGCCAAAGCCATTTGCGCCAAAGATTGATTTCTATTTTGAGCAATTTCATTTAATTGAATTAATTTCTGAATGCGTTCCTGTGTCACCTCATCTTCTCTCAAATGTCCGTTTGGATTATGAGCACGTGAATTTTCAGGAATTCCGTTTAAGTATTTATCCGTTAAAAGTCCTTGTGCCAAAGGCGAAAACGCAATACAGCCAACTCCTTTTTCTTCTAAAACATCGAGTAAACCATCTTCAACCCAACGTTGCAACATCGAATATTTCGCTTGATGAATTAAACAAGGAGTTCCCAATTGTTTTAAAACATCAACAGCAACTCTAGTTTGTTCAGCAGAATAATTACTGATTCCAACATACAAAGCTTTTCCGCTTCGAACAGCATGATCTAAAGCCATCATCGTTTCTTCAATTGGAGTTTCAGGATCTGGACGGTGTGAATAAAAAATATCAACGTAATCGACATTCATTCGTTTCAAACTCTGATCTAAACTGGAAAGAAGGTATTTTCTAGATCCCCAATCTCCGTAAGGGCCTTTCCACATTGTATAACCAGCTTTGGTAGAAATTACGATTTCATCACGCAGATTTCCCTGAAAATTATGCCATAATATTTTTCCGAAATTCTCTTCAGCAGAACCTGGAACTGGACCATAATTGTTGGCTAAATCAAAATGAGTAATTCCTTTATCAAAAGCTTCAATCGCAATACTTTCAGCATTTTCAAAATTATCTACTGAACCGAAATTATGCCATAATCCTAAGGAAATCTCCGGAAGCAATAAACCACTTCTGCCACATCTGTTATATTTCATGTTTTTAATTTGTAAGGTTGAAGGTTAATAGATTTTAAAAATACGAAATTTTGCCACAAAGGCGCTAAGTAACTAAGATTTTATCATTAAATTAAATCGCCAAGAATTCACGAATTTTAAAAAAAATAATTCGTGAATTCGTGGCGAAAAAAAAAACTTTGTGTCTTAAAAAACCTTATTCAGTTATCTCAAAACCACTCTGCAAACCTTTATCAGAGCTTCCTCCAACCATAATTTTAAAAGTTCCTGGCTCTACAAGATATTTTCCTTCATTATCATAAAAACCAAGTTCCTTATCCGTTAAAGTAAATTTTACCGTTTTAGTTTCTCCTTTTTTAAGATTTACCAATTCAAATCCTTTTAATTCTTTAATTGGTCGAATGATGCTTGCAAATTCATCATGAATGTACAATTGCACCACCTCTTTTCCGTCATAATTTCCAGAGTTTGTAACCTCAACGCTTACTTGAACTTTTTCACCTTTTGCAAAAGAAGTTTTATTTAATTTCAGGTTTTTATAATCGAAAGTCGTATAGCTCAAACCAAAACCAAACGGAAATTGCGGTGTTTTTTCCACATCCATATAATGTGACCAGAAAACGTTTTTATCGCTGTCTATAGGTCTTCCTGTGCTGTATTTGTTGTAATAAATTGGAACTTGACCAACATTTCTTGGAAACGACATTGGCAATTTCCCACTCGGATTATAATCTCCGTATAAAACTTGAGCCACTGCATTTCCAGCTTGCGTTCCTAAATGCCAAGCCTCAACAATTGCTGGAATATTTTCTGCAGCCCACGGAATACTCAACGGACGACCATTATTTAAAACCAAAACTACATTCGGATTTACTTTGTAGATTTCTTCTAATAATTCTTGCTGTAAACCTGGCAAATTCAAATCGGTTCTACTTCTTCCTTCACCGCTTTGAAAACCGTATTCACCCAAAACCATTACCACAACATCGGCATTTTTTGCTGCTTTTTTCGCTGCTTCAAAACCGCTTTTATCAGTTGTATTAAAAACAGTTTCCGTTAAGAAAGTTGCTTTTTGTTTTAATAAATCAGCACCTTTTTCAAAAACCAATTGATTGTCTTTATATTGTTGCATTCCTTCTAAAACAGAAATGGCAGTATCGTCAGAAGCAGCAATTCTCCAACTTCCTAACGGACTATTTTTATCATTTGCCAAAGCACCAATCAAAGCGATTTTTTGTCCTGATTTTTTTAACGGAAGCAAACTCTTTTCGTTCTTCAATAAAACGATCGATTTCTTCGCCATATCCAAAACGCCTTCATTATTAGCTTTGCTTCCAACCACTTCTTTTTCGCGTTTTTCATCACAATATCTATACGGGTCATCAAATAATCCTAGCTCAAATTTCACACGAAGAATTCTGCGAACCGCATCATCAACCAATGCTTCTTTTACTTTTCCAGATTTTACCAAATCAACCAATTTCGCAACGTATAAATACGATTCCATATCCATATCAGAGCCTGCATTTACAGCTTTTGCTGTTGCATCAGCTTCGTCTTTTGCATAGCCATGTGCAATCATTTCGCGGATAGAAGCATAATCCGAAATTACAAATCCGTCAAACTTCCATTTTCCTTTTAAAATGTCTCTTTGCAAAAAGGCATTTCCAGTTGCCGGAACACCATTTAAAGTATTAAACGAATTCATAAACGTACGAACTCCCGCTTCAACCGTCGCTTCAAAAGGAGGCAAAACCGAATTATACAATTTAGAATTACTGATATCTACAATATTATATTCCAAACCTGCTTCAACATAACCATAAGCTGCAAAGTGTTTCGCGCAGGCGGCAATGGTATTTACTTTAGCCAAATCAGCAACTGTTTCTCCCTGAAAACCTTTCACACGCGCATAACCTACTTTGCTTCCTAAATACGGGTCCTCTCCAGCGCCTTCCATCACACGTCCCCAACGTGCATCGTTTGCCACATCCACATTTGGTCCGAAAGTCCAATTAATTCCAGATGCCGAAGCTTCATCAGCCGCAATCGCCGCCGACTTTTTAATCGCTTCTAAATCCCAACTTGCCGCTTCTGCTAGCGGAATCGGACTTAACGTTTTATAGCCATGGATTACATCAAAACCAATAATAAGCGGAATCCCCAAACGAGTTTCTTCAACTGCAATTTTCTGCACGGCACGAACTTCTTTTACACCGCGAACCGTAAGCATCGATCCTACTAAACCTTTTCTTAAATGTTCGTATTTTAATTCGGCTGTTCCGCCTTTTGGTGCAGGACCTGTAACATCCCAAAAACCATTATACTGGTTCATTTGCCCTACTTTTTCCTCCAGCGTCATTAACGGTAAAAGCAAATCGATACGCTGCTCAACAGTTTTATTCTTATCCAAATACGGCTTTTTTTGTGCATTCATATTTCCAACAGTAAACAGGGACAAAACCCCGATAATGATTATTTTTTTATTTTTCATGGTTAGTTTTTTTAAAGCTTCTAAGGTGCTGAGATACTAAGATTCTAAGTTTATTATTTTGGGCGTGTCCCTTCGGGTCGGGCTATCTGTTACAAGTCCTCGCACTTCCTTCGTCAGGCTCCGGGCTTTCCACTTCTATCCCTCACGCACACGTTTTCAAAAGAAAATCTTCGTTTTTTTTTACATCATGCAAAAAATCTACATTCTAAAATCTAAAATTTTATTCCTCAGAACTAAAACAAGAAGCAGGGAGATTCGCTTTATTAAACAAATCCGACTGCGTCGTATTTCCCCAGGCAAACCTTACTTTCTCGGGTTTAGGAACTTTTTTGCTCGTTAAAATAATTTCATTGTTTTTTATCTGAGCTTCTGCGGGAAAGAAAGCTCCATCAGCACCAGCCACTTCAAATTGATTCGATTTTTTGTCTTTAAAATAAAGTCCGTCAGCATAATCGAAAGAAACGGTTACTTTGTTTTTTTCAATCTTACTATTTTTAAACAATGGGCCATTTACCAAATTAGAATTGGTTTTATACGTTTCTGTCAAAGCCAAATTCGCCAAACGAATTCCGACTGATTTTTTATTCTTTGGATGAATATCAATCGTATCCGAAATATCACTGATTACTACCATTCCGGTCTTAGAAACTTCTTTCAGCAATTTTCTCTGTGAATTTCGAACCGTTACATTAGAGAAATTATTGCTTCCCGATTTAAATGGCGCAATCTGAACATAATAAAACGGAAAATCATCCTTCCACTCTTTTCGCCATGAAGTAATCAAAGCACCCAACGTTTTATCATAAACCAAAGAACCCACATTTGACTCGCCTTGGTACCAAAGCGTCCCTGCAATTTTAAATCCAACAATTGGATAAATCATCGCATTGTAAGCACGTCCCGGTTGTCTTGGTCCGTATTCTTGTTCGTTGAGTTTTTTAGCATTTTCTAATAAAAGAGGATCATTGTTTACCACATCTTCTTGCATCCAAATTTCTGCAGGAGTTCCGCCCCAATTCGAAGAAATCAACCCGATTGGAACATTTTTTAAATCTTCGCGCAGACGTTTGGCAAAAAAGTAGCCAATCGCACTAAAATATTTCATGGTTTCTGGAGTCGATTCTGTCCAGTTTCCAAGCAAATTATTCTGCGGACTTGTAGCAGTCAATTTCGGAACTGTAAAAAAACGAATATTCGGATTCGTTGCGTTTTTTGCTTCTTCTTCACCATCATCAATTCCCCAACTTACCGACATTTCCATATTCGATTGTCCTGAACAAAGCCAAACTTCTCCAATTAAAATATTTTTTAAAACCACTTCATTGTAGCCTTTTATAACAATCGTAAAAGGTCCGCCCGCTTCTGGAGTTTTAATTGTCAATTCCCACTTTGCTTGATTATTGGCAACCGCTTTATATTCTTGATTGTTCCAGCTCGAAACTAATTTTATTTCTTCCTTAGGATTTGCCCAACCCCAAATTTTCACTTCAGAGTTGCGTTGTAAAACCATATTGTCACTAAAAATATTCGGAAGCGAAACGTTTGCCATCATAGTACTGGAAATCAATAAAAAGAAAACAAACTTATAGATATTATTTTTCATTTAGCAACTTCTTTAAAAATGGTGCATATTCGTTTGCCA
>NZ_DASWYK010000066.1:0-9413 GCF_036405015.1 Flavobacterium sp.
AGTAAAGGTTTTTGAAATTTTATCTCCAACTAATCCTTTGTGTTTGGACACATTATCGTTTACATAAACGTATTCTAATTTTCCAATAATCGCTTTGTTTCTATCGCGCGAAGTACGTCTTACAATGATTCCATTTTCCACAAGATATTCAATATCATCTACTAAATTCTGGTGATTGGTACTCTTTTTCGTCGTTACTTTTACTCGGGCACCTTCATACATAAACGAAACTGTTTTTGTAATATAATTTGGCCCTTCCTGATATTTCTTTACAAACTTGGTAATATTGTTATCAGCGTTGTAGGTATAATTTATAACTTCCTTCCAGTCACTTCCAATTTTATCTTTTACAGTCATATCCAACAAACCATTTTTGTTGTAATAAAAGTGCTGTACTACATCTGAAGTTGTTATGGTTTGAAGTTTACCCTCTTTAAAGACCATTGTTTTGTTTACAATTTCGCCGTCTTTAGAATTTTGATAATTTGTTTTTACAATGTTGATCTGCTTTAGTCTAACATTATCTTGACTATGCATCAAGAATGGAAACACCATCAGTATGATGGCAATAAAGTAGGTTTTCATGTGATATTTGTATTGATTTGGGATGACCAAAATACAAAATTCAATTAAATTTTAAGGATTTGAAGTACAAAAACTACAAACTTTTCAATAAAATGATAAAAACCAACAGATTAATTTACGTTTTAAAGATTCTATTTTACTTTTCTCCAAATATCTTAATATCATCGACCATAAAAGCGCCGTTTAAAGTTTTGTCTTTTCCGGAGCCGATGTATTTAAATCCTATACTTATATTTCCTGAATATGCTGAAAGATCAATTCCGCCCGAACTTATAAATTGACGAGAAGGCGTAGAAAGTGACGGAACTTTTGCTTCCAATTTTGTCCATTTTGCTTTGGTTACGTTTGAACCATCAAAATTGGTTGATACATAAACTTCCAAAGTGTTTAACGGCGAGTCTAATTTTAAATCATGCTGTGCGCTCCTAAAAGAAAGCACTGTGTTTTTGTAACTACTTAAATTTATTTTTGGAGTAACAAGCCAAGCAACATTTTCGGCTGCTGTTGTACTTGTGGTATTAAACTCTGCATAACCATTTCCAGAATACACCATGCTTTTCCATAATTTTGTAGCCTTTTCTACAATATTGCTCCAGCCGGGAAGAACGAAGTTAACATTGTTTGTAACAGTTTGAAAATCTTCTGCAAAGAATGGCGTGTTTCTTTTACCATTCATAACAACATCACTTTCAGAACGAACCATTAATTGATAATCTGAACCGAATTTGGTTAGAATACCTCTGACTTTTCCACTTCCTTCTGGAACAAAATGATCTGCAAATTTTGCATAACTACTCGATCTAAAAATAACCTGATTTCCTGTTTTATCTCTCAAATACCAATTTGTAGAACCGCCAACATTATTAGATTCTTCGAAATAATGACGCCCTAAAGCTGATTCTGTAAATTCCACATCATTTAATTCTATCAAAGTGTTTAGTTTACTGTCGTTAAGTGCCTCTTCTATAGAAAGTGACTTAACTAACAGATTTTCATCAATTATTGTGCACGAAGCATTGAGGACATTTTTATATTCATTTTGAGAAATTCTCCCAATAGTCGGATCTCCAGAATTGCTTACATACAAACTCCCAATTCTGAGACCTCCATAATACAAATCTGTAAACTGATTTTTAAGTTTTACATAAACCTTATTTCCTAGTCGATAATCAATATAAGTATTAGAAGCATCAATCGGAACACTAAAACCAATTGCAGGCATATTAGGTTTTGCTTGTGTCTGGAACGAAATTGTTTTGAAAAAATTCCCTTCTTCATCACTTGAAACTACATAAGCCTCAATTATATCATCATACAAATATTGCTTAGCGACATTGCCCGAAAGCTCCTGCACTTTTTCAACAGTTTTGTTTACTACTAAATCTGGCTGTGTACAAATTAATTTTGGTGTTTCAGTTTCATTATTACAACTGCTAATTCCTATTAGTGCAACTACAAGAAATGAATTTAAAAATGTGTTTTTCATGACAATTCAATTTTGATTTACAAACCAATTGTTAGATTTAAAAAATAAGTTCTACCATATCCGTAATAATATTTTGGGCCAAAAGATGGAGTTCCACTCGAAACATCCTGATTTAAGGCTCTAAAATTGGCATTACGCGCCTGTTCAAATCCACCGGTTTTATAGATTGTATTCATAACATTATTTATACTTGCAAAAAGTCCGATGTATTTTTTACGGATACGCCAAGATTTTCCTCCGTTGATATTCAGCAATGTTACAGGAGCAAACTGTTCTTGCTTTAATAGTTCATTTCCTCTTTCAGAAGTTGCCTCAGGAAACGGAAAAGAATTCGCAGGATTGATATAGAATTGATCAGTTCTTGAAATAGGTGAAACGTCAATATAGTTTTCTGTCAAATAATTAATATTAGCACCAATCCACCAAAATTTAGGATCACGATATTCTAAGCCACAAGAAAAAGCCTTTTGAGGAGTTCCAGGTTGTTTGTAATTTTTAAGATAGGCCTTTCCAAAATCAAAAGTTGTAGGTTTGTTGTCTTTTGATTGATTAGCATCATTTGTAATCATCACATTAGGATCACTGCTGTACACATAATTCCCCCATGCTCCAGCCAAAGTAGTTTTTAAAGTCGATGTAATTTGATAATCAAAACTCAGTTCTACACCTGTATTTTTCTTGTCTAAATGTGTCAGGGTTTGACTCACAAAAGCATCGGTAGCATCGTAACCAGCTCCGTTATCAAAAATTCCTTCGGCATAGAAAAAAGAAGTTTTTGTAGTGTTTTTAATTAAGGTATAATAAGCCGTTAAACGTAATTTCATTTTGGAAGAACGGTAAACATAATTAGCATCGGCACTAGAGATATTTTCACTTTCAATTCCGTCAACAATCGAATTGTTTAATCGTGAATTTGAGAATGTATTTCGAAGTGAAGGCGCTCTTGTCAAATGTGCCGCATTAAAAAACAACAATGGCTTTCCTGAAATTTTATACGTGAAACCGCCTTTAAAACCAAAATTTTCAAAATGTACTTTCTGGCTTTTCCCTAAAGAAGTAGTAGGATAAAGTCCGTTTTGATACAATCCTTCTCTTTGATAATCTGACATGGAGTATGATTGTGCCAAATAAAATTCTGTCTTATTGTAGCTAAATTTGAATTGTGTAAAAGCATCTAAAGTATTAGCCAGAAAATTATAATTGTATCCATAAGTATCTCCTTTTTGCACTTTCCTATCTGGATGCAACAAATCAGATTGTGATAAGTTTCCTTTGTAAAACGGGTCAATATCTTCGAAATATTCTCCGCCTAAAAGATCTAATAAATACTGAAAATTATGAGACTTTAATTTCTTAAAAGTAAATCCTCCATCAAAAGAAATAGTAGATGTAATCTGTGTATTCAAATTTGAGTTTACTGCAAAAGTCTTGTCGTCTGTTCTATCTTCATACAAAACATAATGGCTTTTTGAGGCTTCATAACCATTAGCCGTAAATTTTTGATTGGCAAAATACATCGAATTCCAATCTATTTGAGAATTGTCCAAAAAAGTTGCTTTACTTTTCTCAGCATTTTCATAATCTGGTGTAAAATCACCTGAAAATTCTCCTTTGTCTTTTGCATATAGCGAACTAAAATAACTTGGCATTTTTCTATAATAAACCGGATCAGGACTATCAGCATTTTGATAATCAATGTTGCTGTTTCCGACTTTTCCAAATTGATACGAAACACTCGAGTTTAGATTTGCTTTGTCATTAATCTTTAAATAATGATTTAACATCAATAAAGGTTCTTCAACTTTTTTAGTTCTTGCATTTCTCTTTTCTCCGTTTTGAAATCCCCAATACGAATTGTACTTTTCGCCCATCAAATTCGTAACTTCACTTGTATTTGCCGAGTTTTTTCCGCGTGAATTTGGAGTATAAAATCCGGTAAAATTCAATGAATTTTTGTTGTTTAATTTCTTTTCAACACTAATAAAAAAAGAATCTGCGTCAAAGTTCGTTCCTTCAAAATAACCTTCGTCTGTCCATCTTTTTCCTGCCGAAACCACATAGGCCCAACCAGAAGAATTCATTCCTGAAGCGTATGTTGCATTTGCACGCCAACTGTAAGCACCATTGCTTCCAGAAAATGTAAGCGATGTTCCTTTTCTATATAATGAAGCTCTTGTAGAAATTTGCTGTGTTCCTAAAATTCCGCCAAAAGTATAATTGGAGACTGCCGTCCCGATTGAAAATTCCTGATTCCGAAGTACATTATTCAAACCGCCCCAGTTATTCCATTGTGGTCTGCCATCGTAGATTTTATTCATGGTCATTCCGTTGAGCATCATGGTTCCGTTTTCACTATCTAAACCACGAACTCTAAAACGGGCTTGCCCCCAATTGAAAGCCGCAGTTTGCATAAACGCATCTCTTGAAGATTGCAACAAACCAGATGTCATTTCTGAAGAACTGTTATCATCAGAAAAATCATTGTCTGATAAAGTGATTAATGCAGCGGGAACTTCATCTGAATAAGTATCTTCTAATTGTAAAATTCCGAGATTTATATTTTGTCCTGAATTGGACTTTATTTTTAAAAGAAGATCTTTGTAACCCTGACTTCTTAACAAAAGGAAATCTTCTTTTTGAGGAAATATATGGAGTTCAAATTTCCCTGTTTTTGAGGTGAGTTGCATTACAGCGGTATTCTGTATGGTTACCACTACATTTTCCAGGGGATTTTGCGTTCGGGCATCAATTACAATTCCAGAAACTGTAATTTCTTTCTGTGAAAAAGCAAAATTAAAAGACCATACAATAAAGAAGACTGCGTATTTTTTTACCATTAAAAAAGCCAATTTACTTTGAAAATTACTTTAGGATTCTAATCCTCATTCAAAAGATAAAATTGGTTTTTGGAAAGAGAGTTATGCTTCAAGCAGCACAACTCTACATTCAAAAATAAACAAAATATTTAATTATAAGTAAATTCTTTCAAATTTATTTTAATTTAAAGTGAAGCCGTTTGAAAGTTATTATTACAAAATAGATTTAAGCAGAAGTTCTAATTTTAGAAACCATAAAAGCAATCAAAACACCAAAGATTCCGATAAAGGCAAAAGAGAACTGCAATCCGAAACTTTGTGCAATATGCCCAATTACGGGCGGTCCCATCAAAAATCCCAAGAAACTAACACTCGAAACAATCGTTAAAGCTTCTCCTGGCGGAACGGTTGGATTTTTTCCTGCAATGCTATAAACAGTAGGAACAATAGTAGCAACTCCCAAACCAACAAACATAAAAGCAATCGTACATGGAATAATATAAGGAAGAAAAACAGCCGTAAAAAGTCCTGCCGAAATCATAACGCCGCTAATTTGCATGACACGTTCACGTCCAAATTTGTTGATTAATCCGTCGCCTAAAAATCTTCCGCTAGCCATCATAATCATAAAAGAAGTATAACCTAAAACTACTAAAGGCCCTGGCGCTTTTACTATATCTTTAAAATAAACTCCACTCCAATCAAACATGACACCTTCACTGGCCATACTGCAAAATCCGATAACTCCCAGCCAAAGCAAAGCCGAATCTGGTTTTACAAATAGTTTTTTCCCTTCTGGTTTTGCTTTTGCTTTTTCTTTAGCTCTCACCAAAAATTTGAAATTAAGCGCCACCATAATCAAAACGATTCCTGCTACAATCATAAAATGATGCAACGGACTTAAATTTAAAGCCAACATTCCTAAACCGACCAACGCACCTGTGAATCCTGCAAAACTCCACATTCCGTGAAAGGACGACATGATTGTTTTTTTGAATAAAACTTCGGTATAAACGCCTTGCGTATTTACAGCGATATTAGCAAGATTTCCAAAAACACCAAACAAAAATAATCCGAGAGATAATTGCAATGAAGTTGTTGCGAGACCTAAATTAATTAAGCTCAAAACGTACATTATTAAAGAGAAAATCAAAATACGATGGCTTCCAAATTTGGTTACCATTTTTCCCGAAAATGGCATAACAATCAACTGCCCTACCGGAAGCGCAAAAAGTATAGAACCCAAGTCTCCTTCGGTTAAATGCAAAGCTGTTTTAATATCTGGAATTCTGCTGGCCCAAGTGGCAAAACTTAAACCCATTCCAAAATAAAACATTCCAACGGCTAATCGAATTCGGTTTAAATAAGAAGCTTTTGCCTCTCTAAATACTTTTTTGATTTTTCCTTTGGTCTGAAAAAGCGCTAACGGGTTAAAATTTATCAGCATATTGAATTTTTATAAAATATTGATCAAAAATACTAAAAACGCGTGGTAAAGTGCATAAAGCTTAAAGTTATACACAACATACAACGTTATTGTTTATAAATTGAAAGGTTATTATTTCAAATCTTCTTATTAAAATTACAATTTTTAGGCTTTGGTAGAATTATAATCTGCTCCATTTTTTATTAAAGCAAAAAAGAGACTGCCTCAAAGTCAAGAGTGTCCCTTTTAATGTCTGTGTGTTTTTTGTTCCATAGGAACATGTCGTCGGTAGAAAAAACATGTGTTATCATTGTTTGTATGTTCCGTAGGAACGTTTGACATACCAAATTGTTAAAAAACGACGTGAAAATCAAACGTTCCTACGGAATGTAAACGCCAACGACCATTATTTTTCCTACCGACGACATGTTCCTACGGAATGACACCTGATGTCAATGTATAATCTAAATAATTGTACATCTTATCACAGCTACAATTTCTAGGTCTTGGTAGAATTATTATTTGTTTTATTTTTTATTGAAACAAAAAAGGGACTGCCTCAAAGTCAAGAGTGCCCCTTTTAATGTCTGTGTTTTTTTGTTCCGTAGGAACATGTCGTCGGTAGAAAAAATATGTGTTACCATTGTTTGTACGTTCCGTAGGAACGTTTGACATTCCAGATTGTCTAAAAAATGATATAAAAATCAAACGTTCCTATGGAACGTAAACGCCAACGACCATTATTTTTTTCTACCTACGAAACATTCCTACGGAATGATCTGTCGATATAAAAATATATTCGGCCTATGATATAATTATCACTTTTTGCTGTGCGTTACTTGAAATTGCCGCCTCTATAATCTGCATGACTTTTACACCTTCATCTGCTGTAACAGGTTCTTTTGTATGGTTTGCAATTGAATCGTAAACGCCATCGAAGAAACTGAAATAATTTCCTTGTAGCGTTGGAATTTTTTCACGGATGATTTTACCGTCAACTTCTGTATGAAGCAAACCTTGCAACGCTTCGTCTTCTGTTCCCCAAGAGTCTAGATTTGGTTTTTTACCTACTTTCAAATCGTCTTCCTGAACATCTCCGCGAGGTTTTAAGAAAGAACCCTTTTTTCCATGAATGGTATAGGCCGGATTGGCTTCTCTAACAAAAAAACCTGCTTTTATACGAACTCTGAAATTAGAATAAAATAAGGTTAAATCAATCCAGTCGTCTACTACAGAATTTTCTCTGGTTACACGAATATCTCCAAAAACTGATTTTGGACACCCGAACAAGCTTACTGCCTGATCAATAATGTGCGGACCTAAATCTTTTAAAACTCCTGCTCCATCGTTTGCTGTTTCTTTATGCGCTTTTGGACTCAATAACGGATTGTAGCGGTCAAAATGAAATTCAGCTTCTACTAAATCTCCTAAAACACCTTCGTCAATAACCTTTTTAACGGTTTTAAAATCACTATCCCATCTTCTGTTTTGAAAAACAGCTAATTTCAACCCTTTTTCTTTTGCAATTGCCGCCAATTCTTTTGCTTCGGCAACTGTTGTGGTAAAAGCTTTTTCGACTACAGCATGTTTTCCTGCCAAAAGTACTTTTTTAGCATATTCGTAATGTGTTCCAACTGGCGTGTTTACAATTACTAAATCGACATCATCGTTTAATAATTCGTCTAATGAAGCGTAGCTTTTTACGTATGGATAATCTTCCTGAATTAGTTTTTTGCTTCTTTCCCAAGAACCCAATAATTCAAATCCTTTGTGGATGTCTAAAAACGGAGCGTGAAAAACTTTCCCCGACATTCCGTATGATAATAATGCTGTTTTTATCTTTTGCATTGGTATAGATTTAGTTTTTCCGCCACGAATTCACGAATTATTGGTTTAAAAAAAATCGTGAATTCGTGGCGGAAAAAAAAATTAAAGTTTAGCTCTTTCGTATTGTTTTGGCCATTGAATATCGTCGTCTAGTTCTTTGGCGAAATCTAAAGGCAAGTTCGGTGTTCTCAAAGATTCTCTGGCGAATAAAATCAAATCGGCTTGGTTTTTATTTAGAATTTCTTCTGCTTGTTTGGCTTCGGTAATCAATCCGACTGCGCCTGTTGCGATGTTGGCTTCTTGTTTTACTTTTTCTGCAAAAGGAACCTGATAACCTGGGCTTAATGTGATTTTTTGATGTGAAACCAATCCACCTGACGAAACATCAATTAAATCTACTCCTTTTTCTTTTAATATTTTAGAAAGCTGTACAGATTCTTCTGGATTCCATCCGTTTTCTGCCCAGTCAGTTGCTGAGATTCTAACAATTAATGGCAAATCTGAAGGCCATTCTGTTTGAACGGCTTCGACAATTTCTAAGGTAAAACGAATTCTGTTTTCGAAACTTCCTCCATATTCATCTGTTCTTACATTCGTTAAAGGCGATAAAAATTGGTGTAATAAATAACCATGAGCCGCATGAATTTCTAAAACCTGATATCCTGCTTCAACAACTCTTTTGGTTGCCGATTTAAAATCGGAGATTACTTTTTGGATTCCGTTTTTGTCTAAAGCTTCTGGAAGAAATGGCTCGCCTTCATGATACGGAATCGCACTTGGCGCAACCGTCTGCCATCCGCCTTGAGCGAAATCTAATTTTTTATTCCCAAGCCAAGGAGAAGAAACACTTGCTTTTCGTCCAGCATGAGCCAATTGGATTCCAGGAATTGAATTTTGAGAAACAATAAAAGCATTGATTTGTTTTAGTTTTTCGATATGTTCGTCTTTCCAAATTCCTAAATCTGATGGAGAAATTCTAGCTTCTGGAGAAACTGCAGTTGCTTCCTGAATAATCAATCCTGCGCCGCCAGTGGCACGACTTCCTAAATGAACCAGATGCCAATCGTTCGCAAATCCATCAATTGCAGAATATTGGCACATTGGCGAGATAACAATTCTATTTTTTAATGTGATTTTTTTTATGGTGAGAGGAGAAAATAATTTCGTTGCCATATGTTGTAACTTTTAGTGTTTTTATACTACCTATTGAATAAGGTAGCGTTCAAAAAGTAAAGTTACAGTAACTTGATAAAAAGAGAAATCGAAATGTTTA
>NZ_DASWYK010000067.1:0-27781 GCF_036405015.1 Flavobacterium sp.
CCTCTTATCTTTTCTATAAGGTAAGAGGATTTTCTTTTTAGATTACTTTATAAAAGCCTAAACTTCATGTCTTGCAGATAAGAATATTCTCAAAAGTCAAATATTGAGCTAAAATTTGTTTGACAAAAGCGTCAATATGACACTTACTTTAAAATCGGGACTTTACGGCACTTTTTACGTCTTTACTGTAAAAAACCACTCAAAAATCCGAATTAAGTTTTTTTACATATAATTTGTTGCGAATAATATTTTTATATATTTGCTAAAGAGTCTGGTGGTCAATAATACATTTTGATAATCAAGATGAGTCAATTGCAAAGCCAATTATAAAAATTCCCAAAAAGGAATACCTAAATTGATAGACAGTTTTTCAACTTCACTATAAAATTATCTAACCAAAACCACAATAATGCCATTAAAAATCACTCTTCGGAGTGATTTTTTTTTTACTCAATTCCTAAAAACTATTTTTGTTTTAGAAAACTAATAAAGCAAAAGGAATTTCCTTTCGCTTTTTTTACATAAAAATAATCTTCAAATGAGGTTTCCCGTATTGATTTGATCATATAATTCCATTTTTTTGCGATCTAATTTAATCCCAAAAAATGAATAAAAAATTACTTTTACTTAGCCTTCTATTAGTTGTAGGATTATTTGTTTCCTGCTCTAGTGACGATTCAACCGAAAAGCCTGTTATTCCAGTAATTAAAGAGCCGTTGCCAATTACCATTAGCGAACTTACTTCTGATTTTTTAATAATTGGTCAAAATTTAGAAATTAAAGGAATAAACTTAGCTAATAAAGATTATCCAACAGTAGTATTGTTAAATGATACAGAGCCAGTAGTTGCTAAAGAAGTTACAGAAACCAAAATTGTACTTCCAATTACAGATGCAATAAAAGTGGGTACTAATTCGGTAAGAATTCAAATTAATAAAACATTAAGCGCTCGTGCAAATTTCTTTGTAATGAAAAAAGGGTGGAATAAATTGAATGGTTTAGGAACGTATGATGTTTTAACTTCTAATGTATTTGACGACAGTAATTCTGTTTTCTCTTTTGCAGACAGCGACACACGTGATTTTGGATTTTGGGGCTTTCCTGCAAAATTACAAGGAACATCAGAAGGTTTAACCAGAACGGCTGTTAAACAAAATGGTGGTAGTTATGGTGCCTTTAAAATGGTAAATGATAACATAGGCGTTCTAACAAGTACAAATGCCGCAACTTATTCAAATAGTGGTTTTGAAAACAGCAATTCAACTACTGTTGAGTCTTCTTTTAGTCCTGCAATCAACGGATTAAATATTGGTTATGCAGATCAAAATACAAGTATTGTAACTACATTTAGAGGAGGACAACTTTATACTGCTGATAATGGAGCTACAGTTATTAAAAGTGAACCTTTAAAATGGACAGCAAGAGGAAATTATTACAGAGCTTCAATCACAACTTTTAAAAAATCTTCAAACGGTAAATTTTATCAGTTAGGAATAATAAATGATTATGCAAAAGAAGGTTCTAATAAACATCGAAACGTAGTCTTAGAATCTGCAACAGGATACAGTGACTGGACCGTGATTGATACCATTTCTAAAGCAAACCTAAACATATCTTACACCTATAAATTCTTAAACATCAATAATATTCTTACTATAGACACAACTAACAAAACATTGGTTGCTTCTACTGATATGTTAAAAACTTGGAATGTAATTAAAACTGATGTTAAGAATATATTTTTACGAACAGAAACGCAATGGTATATTGTTTCAGGCGATAAAATTTACGTAACAAAAGATTCTGGAGCAACATGGGAACTGGAACTTGAGTTGCCAGCTGATTCATCTGTAAATGAAATTTCTTTCTCAAAAACAAAAATTATTGTTTCAGGAAATAAAGGATTACATTATCTAAAATTGGAATAGTGTAGTATAAACTAGAAAACAAGAAAGGCGCATGATAACTCATACGCCTTTTTTGTTTTCTAAAATGAATAATTGAGGGCAAATCCAAAATTATTACTTAGTGTAATATCGTTCTTTATGACAGTTGGCTTAAATGCTAATTTTTCGTCTACATTAAATTGTGATAAAGCAGCGTCAATATTAGCATCAATGATATTTAGGACATAGAACCCAACCATAAACAAGGCTGATAAATCCCGATTTCTTTGAAATCCTTTTTGAATACGAATCAACCTGTCTTCATCTAATCCGGCCAAGCTTGAGTTTTCGTTTGCATTTCCGGCAAGTCTGCTTTTATATTCGTCGCGATACAAATGATAATTTTTCTGATTGTCAATGTACAAATAAGTACTCGTTCCGATTGCACCGTAAACCAAAGGGACTTTCCAATATTTTTTATTGTAAACCTGCCCCAAACCTGGTACAATTGCCGAAAAAAAAGATGCTTTTGCTGGTCTAAGCGGATCGATTTCTTTTGATATAAGAGAATCTTTTACAATGATTTTAGGTTTTTCCTGAGCAAAAACCGAAGTTAATCCAAAAAATAAAAATAGTAGAATGAGGTGATTCTGCATAAAAGTTGGCTTTGAAAATTTTGATTCAAAGAAAACTTTTTTATTCTAAGACTTTTCTTAAACAAAAGGTAAATAAAACTTAATTTTTTTTCGCCACGAATTCACGAATTAATTCAATATGTATCTTAAAATAATTCATGAATTCGTGGCGAAAAAAATCTATTACTCCTCAAACAATTCCATCAACTCCAAAGCTCGTTTTATCGACTTCACATTTTCAAAAGTCAATAACAAACGTAATCCGTTTACGGTTTGTTTTTCTTTCATTTTGCAGAGATTGCTATGTTTTTGAACGAAGTTTAAAACGTTTCTGAACTTCACAGACTGATAATAATCTGATTGTTGATCTGAAACGAAATAACCGATCATTTTACCTTGCTTCAAGACTAATTTTTCGATTCCAACTTTAGTCGCAATCCATTTAATTCTGATGCTGTTTAATAGAGCAACAGCAGGTTTTGGTAATGGTCCGAAACGGTCAATTAGTTTTTTCTCGAATTCCTGTAAACCAGCTTCGTCTTTTATCGCGCCTAATTCGTTATATAAAACCAAACGTTCCGAAACGTTATTGATGTATTCATCTGGAAATAATAATTCGAAATCGGCATCGATTTGAATGTCTTTTACGTATTCTTTTGTATCGATGTCATTTTCTTCAGGATACAAATCTTTAAATTCGTTTTCCTTCAATTCCTCAATGGCTTCGTTCATGATTTTTTGGTACGTATCAAAACCAATTTCATTAATAAAACCACTTTGTTCTCCTCCTAATAAATCTCCAGCACCACGAATCTCCAAATCTTTCATGGCAATATTGAAACCACTTCCCAATTCGCTAAATTGTTCCAACGCCTGAATACGTTTTCTCGCATCTTCGGTCATTGATGAATACGGCGGACAGATGAAATAACAAAACGCTTTTTTATTGCTTCGCCCTACTCGACCACGCATTTGATGCAAATCTGATAATCCGAAATTATTGGCATTGTTGATGAAAATCGTGTTGGCGTTTGGAACGTCCAATCCGCTTTCGATGATTGTGGTTGCCACCAAAACATCAAAATCTCCGTTCATGAAACCTAACATCAATTCTTCCAATTTTGCACCATCCATTTGCCCGTGACCGATTCCCACTCTTGCATTTGGAACCAAGCGCTGAATCATTCCAGCAATTTCTTTAATATTTTCAATTCGGTTATTGATAAAGAAAACCTGTCCGTTTCTTTGAATTTCATACGAAATCGCATCACGAATAATTTCTTCATTAAAACCAACTACGTTCGTTTCAATCGGATAACGATTTGGTGGAGGTGTTGTAATTACAGATAAATCTCGCGCTGCCATTAATGAAAACTGTAAAGTTCTCGGAATTGGCGTTGCTGTTAAGGTCAACGTATCGACATTTGCAGCAATCGTTTTTAATTTATCTTTTACGTTTACACCGAATTTTTGTTCCTCATCCACAATCAATAAACCTAGGTCTTTAAAAACCACATTTTTATTTACTAATTGATGTGTTCCAATAACAATATCAAGTTTTCCTTCGGCTAAATCTTTTAGCGTTTGTGTTTTTTGTTTTGCTGTTCTAAATCGGTTTAAGTAACCAATTGAAACCGGCATATCTTTTAAACGCTCCGAAAAAGTTCTGTAATGTTGATACGCCAAAATCGTAGTCGGAACCAAAACTGCTACTTGCTTGCTGTTGTCAACCGCTTTAAAAGCCGCACGAATGGCAACCTCAGTTTTACCGAAACCAACATCCCCACAAACCAATCGATCCATTGGACGATCGCTCTCCATATCGGCTTTTACTTCTGCTGTCGATTTCATCTGGTCCGGTGTATCTTCGTAAATAAACGAGCTTTCTAATTCGTTTTGAAGATAACTGTCTGGCGCAAATTGAAAACCTTTTTCTAAACGACGTTTCGCATACAACTGAATTAAATTGAATGCAATATGTTTGACGCGCGCTTTAGTTTTCTGTTTTAAAACTTTCCAAGCGTTTGATCCTAGTTTATAGATTTTCGGAGGCGTTCCGTCTTTTCCGTTGTATTTTGAGATTTTATGAAGCGAGTGAATGCTTACATACACAATATCATTATCTGCGTAAACCAATTTTATGGCTTCCTGCGTTTTGCCTTCAACTTGAATTTTCTGCAATCCGCCAAATTTCCCAATTCCGTGATCGATGTGCGTTACATAATCGCCTACAGAAAGTGCGGTTAATTCTTTTAAAGTGATATTCTGCTTTTTAGAATACCCATTTTTGATGTTGAATTTATGATAACGCTCAAAAATCTGATGATCGGTATATGCCGTTATCTGATTTTCTTCGTCAATAAAACCTTGATATAATGGCAGAACAACAGTATTATATTGTTTTCTGATGTTCTCTGAATTGGCTTCATCCAAAGATTCAAAAATATCATGAAAACGTTTGGCCTGCGTTTCATTCGAACAGAACAAATAATTTTTATATCCGTTAAAATGATTGTCGCTCAAATTGTTCAACAACAAATCAAATTGTTTGTTGAATGATGGCTGAGGCTGAATATGAAATTCGAACTTTTTAGTGGTTTTAAAGATTGGTTTGGAAGCCAATTCCACAATCGAAAAATCCAATGCACGTTTAATAAACGAAGCTTGATTTAAAAATAATTGCTCTGGTTCGGCATGTTTTATTTCTTTCGAAAGTTTTTCAAAAGCCTCTTCTGCCCTTGCAAATTGTTTATCTAACTGACTAAAAAGTCCGTCTGTATTCTGGATGAAAAGAACTGTTTTTTCGGCAATATAATCTAGAAAACTTTCTCTGTTTTCCTGAAACAACTTGTTCTCAACATTCGGGATGATGGTAATTTTTTTATGAGTTTCGACAGACAACTGCGTTTCTACATCAAAACTTCTGATACTATCTACTTCATTTCCAAAAAACTCAATTCGGTACGGATGATCATTTGAGAAAGAAAAAACATCGACAATTCCTCCACGAACCGAAAATTCTCCTGGTTCTGTAATAAAATCAACTCTTTTAAATTCGTATTCAAATAAAACTTCGTTAATAAAATCAATTGAAATTTTATCGTTCAAAGCGACTTTTAAAGTGTTTTTATCTAATTCTCTTCTCGTCACCACTTTTTCGAAAATGGCTTCAGGATACGTGACGATTATAGCTGGTTTTTTTCTGGAATTTATTCGGTTTAAAACCTCAGCACGAAGTAAGACATTCGCATTATCGGTTTCTTCAATTTGATACGGACGACGAAAAGAAGCAGGATAAAACAAAACATCCTGTTCGCCAATCATTTGTTCCAGATCGTTTAGATAATAAGCCGCTTCTTCTTTGTTATCTAAAATAATCAAAAAAGGCAACTCCGTTTTTTTAAACACAGAACGGATTATAAAGGAAACCGAAGATCCAAGCAAACCGCTAAGGTTCATTTTTATCTGATTCCCTTCCAGTAAACTTTTGGCAATCTGCTCTGCTTTTGGCAAATTGTCATAAATGGTATATAAGGCGTTTTTACTCAACTTTTGGTGCGTTTTGATCTAATGGTTGTATGGGAACCTGAGGCGCAGCCGAATTCGGAATTGCGCGCGTGGTATCTAACATTTTAAGGAAATCGGCTTCTCCCTCTTCTTTTGGTATTTTTGCTTTTTCAACAATTTTATCCATTTGTCTTTCTAGTGAAATCAGTTCTTTATTGATTTCCTGAACCAGAAAAACTACTTTATCATCTGGAATTTGATTTAAATGAATAAATAAATCCAGCATTCTAATTTTGGTAATCAAAATAGAAATACGACTTCTAATTTGAGGCTGATTGAAATCTGTTGGAATATTATTGTTTAATGCCATGGCTTTCTTAGAAATCGCAGCCGATTTTTTCTGAAATGCTCCAATAGTTTTTCTTGGTTTATCGCCAATCTCTTTTATAAACTCACGCCACTCTGTCCATGAATTTAATTGTGATTCTGATATTTCGTTGATCGGCTCGTTAAGAAACGTCCAGCCTTTGTTTATATTATTAAAAATAGCTTCTTTCTTTTTTGCTTCTTTTGCATTTTCTGCACGTCGTTTTTCATCTTCATTTTGGCAAGAAAACAATACAAATGTTAAAAGCAGAAAAAGAGATATTTTATATTTCATTTAGTAAAATGTTAGACGGCAAAGTTACAAAGTAAATTTACAATTACGAATTCTGTTTTTTGCTAAAGATTCTATAAATCATCGTTATTTTTTTATCATTTAAAAAGCCAGATAAGAGGATTTTTTTCGTTTTTATTTTCTTTAGAATACACTTCAATACTGAAAATAAAAAGGCACAAAGGCACACCCTTGCAAAAGAGAATAATCCAATAAACGAACTTTTTAATTATTGAATCTATAATTTATGATTCTAAAAAGCGTTAGTAATTGCGAAAACGTTATATTTGTGTCTCTAAAAATCATTCGAAATGAATCCTAAAATATTAATCATTGGTGCCTGTGGTCAGATTGGAACAGAGCTGACACAAAAACTGCGTAAATTATACGGAACCGAAAATGTAATCGCTTCTGATATTCGAAAATTAAATACTGATGTTGTTAATTCGGGACCTTTTGAAGTCGTCAATGCTTTAGATTTTAACCAGATTGAACATTTGGTTGAAGTGCATCAAATTACAGATGTTTACTTGATGGCTGCGCTTTTATCGGCTACGGCTGAAAAGAACCCTGCTTTTGCTTGGGATTTAAATATGAATTCTCTTTTTCATGTTTTAAATTTAGCGAAAGCAAAAAAGATTCAGAAGATTTTTTGGCCATCCAGTATCGCCGTTTTCGGACCAACAACTCCTAAAGAAAACACGCCACAATATACGGTAATGGAACCTTCGACAGTTTACGGAATTAGCAAACAAGCTGGAGAAAGATGGTGCGAATATTACCATAATATTTACGGTGTTGATGTACGCAGTATCCGTTATCCAGGCTTAATCAGCTGGTCTACTCCTCCGGGTGGTGGAACTACAGATTACGCAGTTGATATTTTTTACAAAGCTATTGCTGATAAAAAATATGAATGTTTCTTATCATCTGAAACCAAAATGCCAATGATGTATATGGATGATGCAATCGATGCGACTATCAATATTATGAAAGCTCCGGTTGAAGAAATCAAGATTCATTCTTCTTATAATTTGGCTGCAATGAGTTTTACGCCAACTGAAATTGCTGCTGAAATCAAAAAACATATTCCTGAATTTGAAATTACTTATAATCCAGATTTCCGTCAGAAAATTGCGGACAGCTGGCCAGCAAGTATTGACGACAACGCTGCAAGAGAAGACTGGAACTGGAATCATAAATTTGATTTAGAATCTATGACAAAAGACATGATCGAGCATTTGAGTTAAATTCTTTTTCTGCACGTTTTTAGTATCATTATAAAATAAAAAAAATCAATTGCCTCCAGCTAAAGCTGGAGGCAATTGATTTTTCCTGCTAAAAAGATAAAAGCAATATAATAAATCTTTAAAAGAAGCCAATTGTTTGTATCTAGCCCCGATGGAGGCGGTATCCTTGCTGGCCCGACGTCGGGCAACAGCGAGATATAGCCGAGAGCGGGAAACCTTGTTTGTTAAAACGCCTTTTGTGATGCTCCTGATTATTAAATAAACATTAATTGCAATCAGATGAAAATAAAAAAAGGCTTTAGTCAAACTATCCAAGTTTGGCTAAAGCCCTATACATTTATCACAAAAAACCTCCAGCTAAAGCTGGAGGCAATTAAATTTTATTCTAACTAAGTAGAGTATTATTTTGAAAATTATTTCACTTCAAAAACATTATTTGCTTGTTTTACATCAGCCATTAATCCGCTTGGATCGATTGTGATTTTTTTGATTGACGTTTTGTTTTTGTCAATTGTAAAACTATAGTTTTGCTGTGCCCAAGCCCAGTCTTCTAAAACTGTTCTTTTTTGATTTGGGTTTGGATTTGGTTTGATGAAATTCATCATTCTTAACGGAATATAGAATGCTTCTGAAGTTCCGTCTGTGTAATCTACTTTTAAATCGATTGGCATTGGCATTCTTCCAATTCTTTCTAAAGAAATTGTTGTTTTTCCTGCATTGTCTGCCACATCTTTGATTCCGTAATCAATTGTGTTGGTTGTTTGTGCCCAATCTGTTAAATACCAGTCTAACTCAGCTCCAGAAACTCTTTCGGCTGTTCTTTTGATATCGTTTGGAGTTGGATGCTTGAATTTGAAATCGTTGAAATATCTTTTTAAAGTCGCATCAACATTGTCTTTTCCAATTACATATTCTAACTGAGAAAGGAAAATACTTCCTTTAACATAAGATGAAATACTGTACGGACGGTTTTCGTCATAACGATCTCCGTGAGTAGTTTGTGGCTGCTCTTTACCAGAATTTACTAAGCTGTAGTAAGCATTGTAATTTCCTTTAAACGGATTTACCTCTTTTTTATCTCCTTTTAATTCATTCAAAGCACTGTCTTCGATGTAAGTTGTAAAACCTTCATCCATCCAAGGGTGTTTTGATTCGTTTGAAGCTAAAATATGCTGGAACCAAGAGTGTCCTAATTCGTGTGTTGCTGTTCCCAAAATTCCTTCAAGAGTTCCGTTTCCTAACATTAAAGTACACATTGCGTACTCCATTCCACCGTCGCCACCTTGAATAAATGAATATTGTTTGTACGGATATTGCCCCACTCTGTTGTTATAATAATCCATAACTTTTACCATTAAAGGCTCTAACTGTTTCCAGTTTTCTGTCACTTTTGGCGTGTTTTTGTAGAAGAAATGTAAATCGACATTGTTTGGTCCTTTTACAATATCATGTGCATAATCTTTGTCGGCTGCCCAAGTAAAATCGTGAACATTTGGCGCAATAAAATGCCAAGTTAATGTTTTTGCCTTTTTAGGATAAACCACGGTTACACCTTCATCTTCATAACCATGTCCGATAGCATTTTTGTCTTGAAGATATCCAGAACCTCCAATTGTGTACTCTTTGTCGATTGTGATTTTTACATCGAAATTACCCCAAACACCGTGAAATTCTCTTGCGATGTATGGATCTGCGTGCCAGCCTTCAAAATCAAATTCGGCTAATTTTGGATACCATTGTGACATTGAAAGTTCGATTCCTTCAGAATTATTTCTTCCTGAACGACGCACTTGAACTGGAACCTGTCCGTCAAAATCTAAAGTGAAAGTTGTTTTAGAATTTGGTAAAATTGGTTTTGCTAAAGTTACTTCCAAAATAGTTCCAGAAACTCTAGTTTGAGCAACAGCACCATCTTGTTTGAAATTTGTAATTTTTAAATATCCAATTTCATTTGGTTTTAAAGTTTCGATACGGCTTTGTTTTACATCTCTCCCATCAGCGCCTTTTACTTTATTTACCATTCTTCCATCAGGATCTTTAATAAAATGTAAACGTGCATCCATTTCGCTTCCCGGTTGAAAAGCGTTTGGAAATAAATGATAAAATACCTTTTTTAAAGTATCAGGAGAATTATTGGTATAAACCAATTCCTGTTTTCCTTTGTACTGATAGTTTTTTACATCCATCGAAACCTCCATTTTATAGTCAGCGTGTTGCTGCCAATACGGAGCGCTTTGTGCAAAAGCCGAGCTAAACCCTAAGCTTAAGAAAGAAAGTAAAATAATTTTTCGCATGTTGATATGTAATAGAAAATGGAAGAGCGCGAACTCTTCCATTAGATTAATAGTGTATTATTTTTTATTTTTTTGACATCTTTTCTGCCATCAATAAAGCATTATAAGCATTTACCATTTTTGCTGTTTTTGATGATTCTACAGAAGAAACTGCTGGTGCTTTTTCGCCTGGATTTTCACTTTTTCCTAAAACAACTTTAGAAGGAAGTGCCACTCCTGAATCCATCAAAATCTTTTTAACCTGAGCCGCTTTTAATTTTGGATAATACGAACGAATTAACGTCGCTACACCTGCCGCGTTTGGAGATGCCATTGAAGTTCCTTGCAAATATTTGTATTTGTTGTTTGGAACTGTTGCATAAATTTCTTCACCAGGAGCAAAAACGTCTACGTTAATTTTTCCGAAGTTTGAAAATGATGCTATTACATTTTCTCCGTATTCTTTATTGATTGCTCCAATTGTGATTACGTTATCTGCAAATTCTTTTACATTGTCTTCAGAGTCATTTGGATAATTGATGTTTTTTATTTCATCAATATTATAACCATCATTACCTGCAGCGTGAACAATTAAAACGTCTTTTTTAGCAGCATATTTAATAGCATCGTAAACCCATTGTTTGTGCGGAGAAAAACTTTTTCCGAAACTTCCATTAATTACTTTTGCTCCATTATCTACTGCATAACGAATTGCCAAAGCGATATCTTTATCATACTCATCACCATCCGGCACAGCTCTCACAGTTAAAATCTCAACATTTGGCGAAGCTACTCCGTCTCCTCCTAAATTATTACCTCGAATTTGTGCAATAATTCCAGCAACGTGAGTTCCGTGAAGTGCTTTTTCTTTGTCTGGACCAAATACTACATTATTTCCATAATTCGTATCTTTAATATCTTCTGGATTATCACCTACGATTTTTCTACCGTCAAAATCTTTATTTAAATTATAGTTTAACTGATCGTAAACTTGCTCTTTATATTCCCCAAAATCAGCTTCAGGATCAAAAGTTGGTCCAGCATTTGTGAAAATTTGAGTCATTACAGCTTTACTTCTAGCCACCTTTGGATCTGTTGAAGTAATTGCCTTTAAATCTTCAATTTTATAATCTGACTTATTAAGTTCTTTTTTGATTGTATTATGAACATCAAGTAAAAAATCTACTTGTTCTTTGTCTTTAAGAGCTTCGTTATATTTCTCAGTATATTGAGCCAAAGCTTCTTTGTATTGAGCAGAACCGTCATCGCCTTTTTTAACGATACGTGTCATTTCAAGGTTTTCATTAACAGCATTTCCTAGGAAATTCCATCCATGAATATCGTCAATAAAACCGTTTTTATCGTCATCAATTCCGTTTCCTGGAATTTCTTTCGTGTTTGTCCAGATCATTCCTTGAAGATCTTCGTGCTCGATATCTACACCAGAATCTACAATACCTACAATAACTTTTTGTCCTTTTTTACCTTGTAGTAATTCAGTTAAAGCTCTGTCTACACTCATTCCCGGGATAGAATCTTTTACTAAATCTAAATGACTCCATCTTTTTAATTCATTTTCACTAACTGGTGCTTTTTTCACCACTGCCAAAGGAGCAACAACTGGTTGTTTTGGTGCTGCTTTTTGTGCCTGCAAACTTGCGCTGCAACCTGCTAAAACAAGTAGTGCGAAAGCGGATAATTTAATAGGTTTTATATGACTCATCTATTTATAAATATGTGTAAGTTAAAATATGGGTCTAAATTATGCTTTTTTGTTACAAAATACTAACCATTAACAATGTGTTATGAAATTTTGATTAAAAACAAACCTTATGACAGAAAATATAAACAACTAAATTCCAAACTTTTAAAGCTAAATACGTAAAAAATAAATTTCTCAAAGGCTTTACCTATTTACACTAAATATATGAAAAACAACAAATAATGTCTCGTTACGGCATCCCGTAAGGAATCTTCATATTTATATCTTAAAATTGCGCGAGCTAATCCTAAATCTATTCTATGAAGACAAAACTACTTTTGTTGCTTTTATTGGCAAATTTTTCTATTTATGCGCAGAATACTGCGATTCCTGATCTAAATTTTGAGAAGAAATTAATTCTTCTTGGAATTGATTCAGGTACTCCCGACGGACAAGTACTAACTTCGAATATTTCTGGAGTTACAACTCTTAATGTTTCCTCTAGTCAAATATCGAATTTAACAGGTATTGAAGGTTTTACGGCATTAAAAGATTTAAATTGCAATGACAATTATTCGTTAGCTTCTGTTAATCTTTCTAAAAATATTGCTTTAGAAAAGGCAAGTTTCGTCCGTTGTCCTCTAACTAGTATAGATGTCACTTCAAATGTTAACCTTGTAGATTTGAACGTTGCCGTTGGCGGATCAACTACTGGGAAAGAAGGCACAGGAAATCTTACTGCCTTAGATCTTTCTCATAATCCGAAATTAAAAAACCTGAATTGTTCTCATCATAAAATTGCCAATCTGAATTTTGCTTCAAATCCTTTGCTTGAAAGTCTAGATTGTGGAGGAAACAAGAACACAACTCTTGACTTATCTCAAAACCTTGCATTAAAAAAATTAGTCCTCACCAATTCATTGCTTTTAAAAACAATTGATCTTTCTAGAAATACAAAACTAGTAGCGGTTGATTTTAGTGAGAATGTTTTTGAATCGATTGACCTTTCCAAAAATACAGAACTAACCCAAGTAGAATGTCGCTTATCAAAAACATTAGAGCAAATAAATTTAAAAAACGGGAAAAATTCTTTAATCGTTGCATCTCTACTAAGATTAATAAACAATCCATCGCTTTATTGTGTTTTAGTTGATGATGTTACATATTCGCAAGCAAACTGGAAAACTAATATTGATAATTCTGTTACGTTTTCCTCAACATGTGTAGCCCCAAAATATACTTTGATTCCTGATATCGAATTTGAAAGGGCTTTAATTGTAAGTGGAATAGATGGAAAAGAGGATGGAAAAGTTTTAACGTCTAGAGTTTCTGATGTAAAGACTTTAGATTACAAATATTCTACTTACCTAAAAATAACAGATTTAACTGGTATAGAAGACTTTGTCTCTTTGGAAACATTGAACACGCCGGGTACAAAAATGGGTAAATTAAATATTTCTAAGAATATAAACCTAAAGTACTTGAACTGTAGTTCAGAAAATCTGTCTGCTTTGGATATTTCTAATAACAAAAATTTAATTACCTTAAATTTAAGTAATAATAAAATAAACTCGCTAGATCTTACCAAACATACTCAATTAAAAGAACTTAATTTTGGTTCAAACAATTTTACTGAAATTAATCTTTCAAACAATCCATTATTAACTACGTTGATGTGCTACAGCAACAAATTATCTACTTTAGATCTTTCTAAAAATCTAGCACTTCAGATTGTAAATTGTGGAGACAATAGTTTAACAGCTGTTGATTTTTCTCTAAATACAGAATTGACAAATATTGTGTGTTACATAAACAATATCAGTGAATTAAATGTTACTAAAAATACTGCATTAAAAAGTCTAATAACCAGTCAAACTAATATATCAACACTTGATCTGTCAAAAAATACGGCATTAACAAATTTAGATTTGAGTTTTATTAAGCCTCTAACGAGTGTTAATTTAAAAAATGGAAAAAATACTTTGTTGACAACTGTAAACATTAAACAAAATCCGCTTCTTAGCTGTGTTTCTGTTGATGATGTTGCTTTTGCTGAAACCACTTGGAAGAATAAAGAAATTTGGACAACGTATGCTTTAACTTGTGGTGAACCAGCGTATACTTCTATTCCTGATCCACCATTTGAAAGTGCTTTAATTGATGCTGGTTACGATGTTGTATTAGATGGAAAAATATTAACTGCCAGAGCTGCTACTATTAAAACACTTAACTTACAATCTAAAGGATCAATTGCTGATTTAACTGGAATTGAAGATTTTATTGGTCTTGAGTCACTAACAACTCCTTCTATAGGTATAAGTTTAAAATCTGTAAACTTATCTAAAAACATAGCTTTAAATACTTTAATTGTAAACAATTCTCAGTTTACATCTTTAGATCTTTCTACAAATAAAGCTCTGACAAAATTGGAAGTTACCAACAACAAAAGCTTAAAAGAATTAAATCTTCAAAACAAAAACAACAGCATTCTTACGGCTACAAATCTAAACTTGACCAATAATGCAACATTAGCTTGTATTTTAGTTGACGATCCTGCTTATTCTAACACTAACTGGACTTCAAAAAAAGACAATTGGGCTACTTTTAATACTGTTTGTTCTCCTCCAAAATATACCTCAATTCCAGATATCGAATTTGAAAAAGTCTTGATTAATGCCGGAATAGATGATGTTCAGGATGGAAAGGTTTTAACTTCCAGAATTGCCATAGAGAAAAAAATAGATTATAGAAGCACAAACTACAACAAGATTACGGACCTAACAGGTATTGAAGATTTTGCTGCTTTAGAATTTTTAAGTACGCCTAGTACTTTAACTAAGCTGGATGTGACTAAAAATACAGCATTAAAAACATTAAACTGCAGTGTTTTAAATCTAACAGAACTGGATTTAACAAATAATCCAAATCTTGTAACATTAAATTGTGGCGGTAATAAATTTACAACACTAAATCTTTCTAAAAATTTAGCTCTTGAAAGTCTAGATGTAACTTCTAGTTCGTTAAAAAGTTTAGATCTTCAAAACAACGTAAATTTAACTTCTTTAATTATTACATTAAATCTAAATTTAACGAGTATTGATATTTCTAAAAACACCAAACTAACTACACTAGAAGCAAATCGTACAGGAATACAAAGTTTAGATGTTTCGGCCAATACAAAATTGACTAGTATTGCTTGTCAAAATAATAGAATCGTTTATTTAGATGTTTCCAAAAATCCTTTATTAACGAGTTTAACTTGTCAAACTAATTCACTAAAGAGCTTAAATTTAAACAATGGTAATAACAAGCTTTTAGGAACAAACCTAAATTTCAAAAGCAATCCAAGTTTAACTTGTATACAGGTAGATGATGTTTCGTATGCTAATGCTAATTGGAGCACTTTTAAAGATGCAACCGCGTCTTACAACCTAGATTGTACAACTTATACGCTAATTCCAGATTCAAATTTTGAAGATAAATTAATTGCTTTAAAAATTGATAAAGATGGTAAAAACGGAAAAGTGGCTACAACAAGTATTGTTGGTATCACTTCGTTAGACGTTTCTTCAAGTTCGATTAAAGATCTTACCGGAATTCAGGATTTTGCTGCTTTGAAAATATTAAACTGTAGTACCAATCAATTGACATCTTTAAATCCGGCAAGTAATCCATTATTAACTGAATTAAAGGTTTCTAATAATACATTAACAACTCTTGATGTGAGCAAAAATGCATCATTAGCTGTATTAGATTGTTCTTACAACACTATAACAGTTATTGACGTAAGTAAAAACCCAGCATTGACAGCATTAAATGTTTCAAACAATAATTTAAATTCTTTGAACGTAAAAAATGGTTTCAATGTTAATATGGATTGGTTTAGTGTGAATTTTACAAAAAATCCTTCTTTAACTTGTATTCAGGTTGATAGCGCTAAATACTCAAACGACAACTGGAATGGAAAATTAGATAAAACTTCGTTCTTTACAGAAAACTGCGGTAGTTATACTTTGATTCCTGACTCAAATTTTGAAGATAAATTGATCGAATTAAAAATTGATATCGATGGTAAAAATGGAAAAGTATTAACTTCTACAATTGCATCTGTAAAAGATTTAAATGTACAGTTGAGTGATATTAAAGACTTAACAGGAATCCAAGATTTCACTTCCCTTGAATTTTTAAATTGTCAATTCAACTTATTAACGACTTTAAACATTGCAAAAAATTCAAAATTAATTGAATTATATACACATGGAAATGATTTGACCACTTTGGATGTTTCAGCAAATACTGCTCTTACAATTTTGCAGGTCAACAAAAACAAACTGACTGCATTAGATATTTCTAAAAACAGCAAATTAGTTTACATTAATGTTATGGAGAATAAGTTAAAAACATTAAACTTAAACAACAATAACAACATTAATTTCACAAGTGCTTTATTGTCGTTAAACCCGACTTTAAGCTGTATTAAGGTTGACAGCCCTTCATTTGCAGGTTCTAGCAATGTGTTTTTTAAAGATGCAACAGCATCATACTCTGCAACATGTTCTTTAGGTCTTGAAGACTCTATTTTCAACAAGGTGATAATGTATCCTAATCCAACAAAAGGAGAAGTCAATATTAACAACGTTTCTTTAGAAAAAGCTACTGTTTACAATTCATTAGGACAATTAGTAAAATCGTTTATTTTAAATTCTGCAAATACAGATCACACCGTAAATTTATCTGGTTTGCCAATAGGAGTTTACTATGTTTACTTGATTAATGGAGATGCTGCTTCGGCGAAAAAGGTAATCGTAGAATAAGTATCAATAAAATAAATCGAAAAATCCCATTTTCAAATTCATGAAAATGGGATTTTTTATGCTTATATTTTTCTTCTTAAAGAATTTCTTCGCAAGTAAAAACCTCTTTTAAGCGAACACCTTTTTCAGTATGTTCAACCGTTATAATTTGATTGTGTGCATCATGTTCCAAGAACAAATAATGATTTTGATCTGCCGCCAAATTCAAAAATTTCGATTTTTCAGGCATTGTCAATAATGGCCTAGTATCATACCCCATTACATAAGGAAGTGGAATATGTCCAGCTGTAGCCAATAAATCGGCGCAGAAAACAATGGTTTTATCTTGATATTTGATATACGGAATCATTTGTTTTTCGGTATGGCCGTCAACGTAATAGATGTCGAAATTTAGTTCTTTCGAAAAACCAAAATCAGATTCTGGTCTATCAACAAAATGTAATTGACCACTTTCTTGCATTGGCAAAATATTTTCTGCCAAAAAAGAAGCTTTTTCTCTGGCATTTGGTTTTGTCGCCCATTCCCAATGATTTTCGTTGGTCCAGAATTTTGCATTTTTAAATGCTGGTTCATATCCCGTTTTATCCGAATTCCATTGAACACTTCCGCCGCAATGATCAAAATGCAAATGCGTCATAAAAACATCTGTAATATCATCACGATGAAAACCATATTTTGCTAATGATTTATCTAACGAATGTGATCCCCAAAGCGAATAATATCCAAAGAATTTCTCAGATTGCTTATTGCCCATTCCGGTATCTATTAAAATTAAACGATTACCGTCTTCAATTAATAAACAACGCGCAGCAATATCAATAAGATTATTGGCATCGGCAGGATTGGTTTTATTCCAAATCGTTTTAGGAACAACGCCAAACATAGCGCCACCATCCAACTTAAAATTTCCGGATTCTATTGGGTAAAGTTTCATGAGATTGATTTTCTAAAAAAACAAAGCTAGAAAATTCAAACTCCTTTTGCTAAAATTTAAGGTTAAAAACTTTCCGATTATTCTAATGTAATCGAAGTGCTTCCCATTATTTCCTGCTTATCAAAATAATTCACAAAATAAGTTCCTTTTTTAAATTGATCTGCATTTAAAATTCCATAAGCATTGATAGATTTGCCCTGAAAATCTGTACTTACAATAAAACTGTAAACCAAAGCCTTGTCGTTACCAAATTCAATCAATTTATTGTCGCCCAAAACGGTATTCTTCTGATCTAAAACCTGAACGTAAAAAACTCTTTTACCCGTTTTTGCAACACCATTTCCGTTTACTGTAAAACTAACTTTAAGTTTTTTTGTATTCTTTGCTTTCGTCGTTTCCAATTCGGCTCCTGAATTTTTTTCACGAAGTGCAATAGTTTTGAAATTACTTAAATAAAGTTTTGAAGCATCTTTCAAAGTAGACTCTAATTTCTTTTGTTTTAAAATTAAAGTATCATTTTCAGCCTTTTGTTTGTACATGACTACATTTTGGCTTTCGATTTCAGTCAGCAGATTTTTATTCTGAGATTTCAGTTTTTTAATCTCCATCATTTTATTTTCTAATGACAATTTTGAATCCGAAAGCTGTGATCTAAACACCTTAAGCTGAGCCAAAGAAGGATTTTGAGAAGCCTGAATAATCTCCATTAAGTTTTCGACATTCTTACGTTCCAGTTCCAACTGCTCAGACAATGCCGTTTTTTCCTGAATCGCAATATCATAAGCTGCTTTCAATGTAATCAATGAATCTAAAATGTTTTTTTGATCACTTGTTTCCTTATTTTCAGTCGAGATTTCTTTAGCAATACTTTCTTTTTTAGTCTCATTTTCATTCTCATTCATCTCACTACTAAAAACCAATACTGAAGCACCTACTCCTAAAACAAAAATTAATGCGAACAGAGGCTTAAACCACTTAATATTATTTTGTTTTTTCATAATTACTCACAATTTTTCGCAAAATTACCAATTAAATATTCCTGTGGATAAGTATAAATACTTGTTTTTTAACATTTAGAAGCGATATTTGCAATTTAAAGAGACAAAAATATTTTTTTCTAATTTTCAGCCTCTTTTTCACAGTAGATTTTATCAAAATAAGTAATATCTATTTTAACATTTGTTATAATAATGTGAACCGTTATGGAAAAAGGTTTTTAAGTCGTATCTTTGCAGACAATTTCTATTTAACATTGAAAACTAGCGTTTTAAATCTGTACTAAATTCAGTACAGAATCAAAATGCTCATTAAAAACAAACATCTAAGAACAATGATAAAAGTTTCAGATACTGCCAAAAAGAAAATCATCGATTTGATGACTGATGATGGTTTTGACGCCGCAAGCGACTACGTAAGAGTAGGCGTAAAAAGCGGTGGATGCTCTGGTTTGTCTTACGATTTAAAATTTGACAAAACCAAAGGAGAAGACGACAAAATATTCGTTGACAACGATATACAAATTGCTGTTGAGAAAAAATCATTCCTTTATTTAGCCGGAACAATTTTAGAATTCTCGGGAGGATTAAACGGAAAAGGATTTGTTTTCAATAATCCTAACGCAAGCAGAACTTGCGGATGTGGAGAATCATTTTCTTTATAGTCAAAAACTAAAAGTCAAAGGCCTTAAAAACCTTTGACTTCAAATTTGGACTTTAAAATTTTAAGACAACATTAAAAAATATAATGAGCAAATACACCGAAGACGATTTAAAAATCGAACTGGAAACTAAAGAATATGAGTACGGATTTTATACTAATATAGAATCTGAAACTTTTCCTATTGGCTTAAACGAAGAGATTGTAAGAGCTATTTCGCTTAAAAAAGAAGAACCTGAATGGATGACCGAATGGCGTATCGAAGCTTTCCGCGCTTGGAAAGAAATGATTGAGCCAGAATGGGCAAACGTAAATTACGAAAAACCAGACTTTCAGGCTATATCTTATTATTCAGCTCCAAAAACTGTAGATCCTAACAAAACTTTGGATGATGTTGATCCAGAATTATTAGAGATGTACAAAAAGTTAGGAATCTCTGTAGACGAACAGAAAAAAATGAACAATATCGCTATGGATATTGTGGTTGATTCTGTTTCTGTTGCTACAACTTTCAAGAAAACTTTGGCAGAAAAAGGAATTATTTTCTGTCCAATTTCTGAAGCTATTAAAGAACATCCAGAATTAGTAAAAAAATATTTAGGTACTGTTGTTCCTCAGAAAGATAACTTTTATGCTGCGCTAAACTCAGCTGTTTTCTCTGACGGAAGTTTCTGTTATATTCCAAAAGGCGTAAAATGTCCGATGGAACTTTCAACATATTTCAGAATCAACCAAGCAGGAACTGGACAATTCGAAAGAACTTTAGTTATCGCTGACGAAGGAAGCTACGTTTCTTACCTTGAAGGATGTACAGCGCCAAGCCGTGACGAAAACCAATTGCACGCTGCTGTGGTTGAATTAATCGCTTTGGATGATGCTGAAATTAAATATTCAACAGTTCAAAACTGGTTCCCTGGAAATAAAGAAGGAAAAGGTGGAGTTTACAACTTCGTAACGAAAAGAGGTTTATGCGAAACAAACGCTAAAATTTCTTGGACACAAGTTGAAACAGGTTCTGCTGTAACTTGGAAATATCCTTCTTGTGTACTTAAAGGAGATAATTCAGTAGGAGAATTTTATTCTATTGCTGTGACAAATAATTTCCAACAAGCTGATACTGGAACAAAAATGATCCATTTAGGTAAAAACACTAAATCGACAATTATTTCTAAAGGTATTTCGGCTGGAAAATCACAAAATAGCTACCGTGGTTTAGTGCAAATTTCGCCAAGAGCAGAGAATGCAAGAAACTTTTCTCAATGTGACTCCTTATTAATGGGTAACAATTGTGGTGCGCATACTTTCCCTTATATCGAAAGTAAAAATCCATCAGCAAAAATCGAGCACGAAGCAACTACAAGTAAAATTGGAGAAGATCAGGTTTTCTACTGTAACCAAAGAGGTATTCCGACTGAAAAAGCGATTGCCTTAATTGTAAACGGTTTCAGTAAAGATGTATTAAACAAATTGCCAATGGAATTTGCTGTTGAAGCTCAAAAATTATTAGAGATTTCTTTGGAAGGATCTGTAGGATAAATAAAAGCAAAAATTATGGACATCATCTTAAAAAATGTAAAGAAAAAAGATTTTCCAGTTTTAAAATCACTGGCAAAATCTCTTGGCTTTGAAATTGTTGAAGAGAAAGAAAAGCCATATAATCCTGAATTTGTAAAAGAAATTCTTGATGCAGAAAAAAGTATTGAAGAAGGAAAAGGAGTTAAAATAAAAGTTGAAGATTTGTGGAAGTAATTTATTCTGAAAAGGCTCAAAAAGATATTGTTTTTTGGAAGAAATCTGGAAACAAAGCCATCATGAAGAAAATTACAAATTTAATCGAAGATATTTTGCTTCATCCTTACGAAGGACTTGGAAAACCAGAACAATTAAAATATGAATTATCTGGAAGATGGTCAAGAAGAATCGATAAAGAACATCGAATTATTTATAGAATAACTGAAGAAAACAATATTGAAATACTAAATATCCTTTCATTGAAAGGACATTACGAATAAACAAAGAAAAAAAATGTTATCAATAAAAAACCTTCACGCCGCAATTGGTGATAAAGAAATCCTTAAAGGAATTAATATAGAAGTTAAAGCTGGAGAAGTTCACGCGATAATGGGACCAAACGGTTCTGGAAAAAGTACACTTTCTGCTGTTATTGCAGGAAACGAAAATTATGAAGTTACAGACGGAGAAGTAATTCTTGACGGAGAAGATCTTGCTGATTTAGCTCCTGAAGAAAGAGCGCACAAAGGTGTTTTCCTTTCTTTTCAATATCCAGTAGAAATTCCTGGAGTTAGTGTAACTAACTTTATGAAAACGGCTATCAACGAAACTCGTAAAGCAAACGGACAGGAAGAAATGCCTGCAAACGAAATGCTGAAAGTGATTCGTGAGAAATCTGAATTATTAGAAATCGACCGTAAATTTTTATCTCGTTCTTTAAATGAAGGTTTTTCTGGAGGAGAGAAAAAAAGAAACGAGATTTTCCAAATGGCAATGTTAGAGCCAAAATTAGCTATTCTTGACGAAACCGATTCTGGTCTTGATATCGATGCTTTGAGAATTGTTGCAAATGGTGTAAACAAATTAAAAAGCGAGAAAAATGCAATTATCGTTATCACTCACTACCAACGTTTATTAGATTATATCGTTCCAGATTTCGTTCACGTTCTTTACAACGGAAGAATTGTAAAATCAGGAGGAAAAGAATTGGCATACGAGCTTGAGGAAAAAGGATACGATTGGATTAAAGCAGAAAACTAGTTTACAGTTACAGTTTACAGTTTACCAAACTCACAACTTATAACTCATAACTTATAACTAAAGAAATGGATTTAAAAGAAAAATTAGTATCGTCTTTTATGGCTTTTGAGGAGCGTGTTGATGTGCATTCAGATTTGCATGACATCCGTACAAATGCTATAAAAAACTTCGAAAATAAAGGTTTCCCAACCAAAAAGGAAGAAGCTTGGAAATATACATCGCTAAACGCCATCTTAAAAAATGACTTTACGGTTTTTCCAAAGCAAGAAAATGCAATCGAATTCAATCAGGTAAAAAAATACTTTTTACACGAAATTGACACTTATAAATTAGTTTTTATTGATGGTGTTTTCAGTTCGCATTTGTCTTCTACGACACACGACGGAATCGATGTTTGCTTGATGTCATCAGCATTGACCAAACCAAAATACAAAATGGTTATTGATACGTACTTCAACCAAATTGCAAGCAAAGATGACAGCTTAACTTCATTGAATACTGCTTTTGCTATTGAAGGTGCTTTTATCAATATTCCAAAGAAAAAAGTAGCTGACAAACCAATTGAAATTATGTATTTCTCAACTGGAAATGAAACAGCTTTAATGGTTCAGCCAAGAAATTTGGTTATTGTGGGTGAAAATTCACATGTTCAAATTATCGAGCGTCACCAAAGTTTGAATGAAAATCCGGTTTTAACAAATTCTGTTACAGAGATTTTTGCTCAAAAACGCGCGATTGTTGATTATTACAAAATTCAAAACGACAACAGCGAAGCAAACTTAGTTGACAACACTTATGTTTCTCAACAACAAGAAAGCCACGCTTCTGTTCATACTTTCTCATTCGGAGGAAACCTTACTCGTAACAACTTGAACTTTTACCATTTCGGAGAAAGATTGACAAGTACGCTGAACGGAATTTCTATTTTGAATGACAAACAACACGTTGACCATTATACTTTGGTAAACCACGCACAACCAAACTGCGAAAGTTTTCAAGATTATAAAGGAATTTTCTCTGATCGTTCGACTGGAGTTTTCAACGGAAAAGTTTTGGTTGAGAAAGAAGCTCAAAAAACAAACGCTTTCCAAAAAAGCAACAACATTTTATTGAGCGATAAAGCGACAATCAACGCAAAACCACAATTGGAAATTTTTGCTGATGACGTAAAATGTTCTCACGGATGTACTGTTGGACAGCTTGATGAAACAGCAATGTTCTACATGCAATCTCGCGGAATCCCGAAAAAAGAAGCTAAAGCTTTATTGATGTACGCATTCTCAAATGCCGTTATCGAAAGCATTAAAATACCAGAATTAAAACAAAGAATTACTAAAATCATTGCCATGAAATTAGGCGTGAATTTAGGATTTGATTTGTAGAATTGTTTAACCGCAAGGTTCGCAAAGATTTACGCAAAGTTCGCAAGGTTTAGTTTTAAACTTTGCGAACTTTGCGCTTTTACTTAGCGTCTTTGCGGTTAAATATTAGCTTCTAATTTTGATAATTGATAATATAGCACCTAAGAAAAACAACGCTAATCCAAGTAATAAACAAATCGTATTAAATGGATGATCAATATTGGCAGACCAAGCGATTCCGTTTAAAACGAAACCAATTATCAACATTACAATTGGATGTAAAAGCTTCTTCATAATTTTATTTCTTAACTGAAGCAATAACCTCCTTTAAAAACCCATTAAAATCAAATCCAGGTTCTTCTTCTCTCACTCCCATTCTCACGATCACCATATCTTTTGATGGAATAATCGCCACCATTTGTCCCTGATAACCACTGCAATAAAACATATCGCGAGGAACATCTGGAAATTTTCCGCCTGCGTTTAACCAAAACTGAGCGCCATATTTACCTTCAGAAGTATTGGTTGGAGTTGCGGTGTATTTTACCCAACTTTCGTCAAGGATTTGTTCACCGTTCCAGTTTCCTTTATGAAGATATAATAATCCAAATTTTGACCAGTCGCGTGGTGTCGCCCAGCCGTAAGATGAACCAACGAAAGTTCCGCTCATGTCTTGTTCTACAATCATCGAGTTCATTCCGATTTTGTCGATTACAGCACTGTACCAAAAATCAAGATATTCTTGTTGGGTTTTAAATTGTCTTCTTAAAATTAGAGATAATAAATTGGTTGTTCCAGAAGAATAATTCCAATATGTGTTGGGTTTGAATTGTGCTGGTTTTTCCAATTGCACTTTTCCCATATCTTCGGCTTGAAAAAGCATTTTTGTAGCATCACAGATCGTGCTGTAATTCTCTTCCCATTCTAAACCAGAATTCATGTGAAGCAAATCGTTTATCGTAATATTTTTACGTTCGTCATTTTTCCATTCTGCAACCGGAGCTGGTTTGTAAATATCAATTTTTCCTTGTTTTGCCAAAACGCCAAAAGCCGAACTTGTGATGCTTTTTGTCATTGACCAACCTAGAATCTTACTGTCTTTATTAAATCCAGTATCATATTTTTCAGCTACTAAATGGTCTTTATATAAAACAACAACGGCACGAGTTCTTTTAATTCTTCCGCCAGTTTTATCAAAAGCATTGTCAACCGCTTTTTTTAATTTTGAATAATCGACATTTGAAAATGAAGTATCTTTTGGCTCATTATTTCCATACGGAAAAGGAAGATTATTTTCTAGTTTCGTTCTTTTTGGAAGTAAATAAGGTTTTGAAACATCAAAATTATCATTAATCAAAGTGGCTCCGATACCTTCGCGGTAAATAGCTTTTCTTTCTTTTAAACCATAAACAGAAGCTGTTGCAAATTTTCCAGCATCATCAATTGAGTTTTTTGCCAAATCAATCATTTTGATATCATTGTCGGTTTTCTCAATTAAATCTAATGGACGATTATCCATAAAATGTCCTGATGCGACACTTTTAGCCGAGAAACCTGAAATTAAATCAAGCTTCGGATAAGTTGTAAATCCGAAATACAAAAAAGCAAGAACTAAAACAAGCAGAAGTACTTTGAGAAATTTTTTCATGATGATTAGATATTTTTACTGCAATATAAATAATTTATCTTCACGTTTTTAAGCATCAAATTAGAAAACCGTTTCAGATAATTCAGAAAACCGAATTGATTTTTACGGAATCAGCATTTACACCTTGAGGCAATGGCGCCATAAAAGGAAATTATAGAATTTCTGTATAAACAAATTTAGTTTTAGTACTTTTGTAAATAGATTTTTTCTAAATAAGACATGCTAGATATTCAAAAAATAAGAGCTGATTTCCCGATACTTTCTCAAACTGTAAACGGAAAGCCATTAGTATATTTCGACAACGGAGCTACTTCGCAAAAACCACAAGTTGTAATTGATGCTGAAGTAAAATATTATCAAGAAATCAATGCCAACATTCACCGTGGCGTTCACACTTTAAGCCAGTTAGCAACTGATGCTTACGAAGTTGCTCGTGGAAAAGTAAAAGACCACATCAACGCAAAACATGCTCACGAAGTGCTTTTTACATCAGGAACAACGCACGGAATTAATTTAGTGGCAAACGGATTTGCTTCTATTTTAAAACCTGGCGATGAAGTGGTTGTTTCTTCTTTGGAACATCACAGTAATATTGTGCCTTGGCAGATGTTATGTGAAAAAACGCGAGCGATTTTAAAAGTTATTCCAATCAATGACAACGGAGAATTGATCATGGAAGAATTTGACAAATTGCTTTCAGACAAAACGAAAATCGTTACTGTAAATCATATTTCAAATGCATTGGGAATCATTAACCCAATTAAATATATCATTGACAAAGCTCACGCTGTTGGTTCTGCCGTTTTAATTGACGGCGCGCAGGCAGTTCCGCATTTAAAACCAGATGTTCAGGAATTAGATTGCGATTTTTATGCTTTTTCTGGTCATAAAATGTGTGGTCCAACCGGAACTGGAATTTTGTACGGAAAAGAAGCTTGGCTAAACAAACTTCCTCCTTACCAAGGTGGTGGTGAAATGATTAAAGAAGTTACTTTCGAAAAAACAACTTACGCTGATCTTCCTCATAAATTTGAAGCGGGAACTCCAAATATCGCTGGCGGAATCGTATTAGGAACTGCAATCGATTATTTAAACGAAGTTGGTTTTGAAAACATTCAAGCATACGAGCACGAACTTTTAGAACACGCTACAAAACGTTTATCTGAAATTGAAGGCATTAGAATCTACGGAACTGGAAAAAATAAAGCTTCGGTAGTTTCGTTTAATATTGATGGAATTCATCCGTATGATGTTGGATCTATTATAGATAAGTTAGGAATTGCAGTTAGAACAGGTCATCATTGTGCTCAGCCAATCATGAATTTCTTCTGTATTCCGGGAACAATTCGTGCTTCTTTCTCTTTCTACAATACAAAAGAAGAAATTGACGCCATGGTTGAAGCTGTGAAAAAAGCACAGATCATGTTAAGCTAAAAAAACGAAACGTATGAGAATACTATCAATATTGCTTTTAACGCTTTTTATTGCATCAGGATGTTGCAGTCAAAAAAAAGTAGATATGCAATCGACTCAAATTGAATATTCAGCAATGTCTAGAGGATATTACAAAAGCATCGTTGTGAAAAATAAATCGGCTTCTGTTACGAAAGAGCGTAATGCTGATGCTGTAAAAAGCAATATTGACGACTCCAAATGGAACCAAATTGTTTCAGCATTTTCAAAAGTTAATCTAGAAAATCTTTCTACTTTAAAAGCACCAACTGATAAACGTACTTATGACGGTGCCGCAATAGGAAATTTAAAAATAATAAAAGATGGAAAAACATATGAAACTCCAGGTTTTGACAATGGTTTTCCTCCAAAAGAAATCGAAGAACTAGTAAATTTATTAGTTGATTTTTCTAAAGAATAATTATGACGATAAAAGAAATACAAGACGAAATAATAGATGAATTTTCAATGTTCGACGACTGGATGCAGCGTTATGAATACATCATCGAACTAGGAAAAAGTCTTCCGTTAATCAAAGAAGAATACAAAACCGACGAGAATTTAATCAAAGGTTGTCAGTCAAAAGTTTGGTTACAAGGCGAACAAAACGATGATAAAATTGTTTTCACAGCAGACAGTGATGCTATTTTGACAAAAGGAATTATTGCAATTTTAATTCGTGCTTTCTCTAATCAAAAAGCAAAAGATATTCTGGAAGCAGACACGGAATTTATTGACGAAATCGGACTAAAAGAACATTTATCTGCAACACGTGCAAACGGTTTGGTTTCGATGATAAAAAACATTAAAATGTACGCTTTGGCTTTTGATGCTAAAAACAAAAATTAAAAAAATTTAAACCATATAAGTTATATAAGAAAATTTAAGTTTTGTTTTAAATGAACTTATATGGCTTATATGGTTAGAAAAATTTAAAGTAAGTTTTATCTTTCTTTTTATTTGTATTATTGCTAAAAAAAGTAATGATAACAAAGAAATATTTGACTGATTTAATTTATCAGGTAAATGGAGCAGCCATTGAAGTTCATAAAAGAATTGGCGCAGGACTTTTAGAAAGTATTTATCATCAATGTATGATTAAAGAACTTTCTTTAAGAGGAATTAATTTTGAATCAGAATTGAAGATTCCTGTTGAATATAAAGGGTTGCAATTAGAATCAGATTTAAGGTGTGATCTGTTTATAGAGAATTGTTTAGTTCTTGAATTAAAAG
>NZ_DASWYK010000068.1:0-15865 GCF_036405015.1 Flavobacterium sp.
AGATTTTAGATTTTAGATTTTAGATTTTAGATTTTAGATTTTAGATTTTAGATTTTAGATTTTAGATTTTAGATTTTAGATTTTAGATTTTAGATTTTAGATTTTAGATTTTAGATTTTAGATTTTAGATTTTACAAAAAACCATTCGCAAAGCGAATGGTTTTTTCGTTTTGGAATTTGGAATTTTTAAAATTGGGATTTGCTCTTAATTTGGGATTTTTTAAATTGGAATTTGATTCTAATTATAATTTAAGACTTACCTTTGCAAAAATTTTTTTTATGTCAAATATATATTTAGGATATCATTTTACGATTGAGCCGAAAGAATTAGGTTCTGAAATTTTAGTGGCTGAATTGGGCGAAAAAGCGTTTGAAAGTTTTACAGAAACTGAAAACGGAATTTCAGCTTTTGTGAAGAAGGATTTATGGGATGAAAACATTCTGGATGATATTTACATTTTACAATCGGAAGAGTTTAAAATTGAATATACGATTGAAGAAATCGACCAAGTTAACTGGAACGAAGAATGGGAAAAGAATTTTGAACCAATTGATGTAGACGGAAAATGCCATGTTCGCGCTCCTTTTCACCCAAAAACAGTTGCTGAGTTTGATATTGTAATCGAACCTAAAATGAGTTTTGGAACAGGTCATCATGAAACAACACACATGATGATTCAGCATTTACTAGAAATGGATGTGAAAGGTTTAAAAACTCTTGATATGGGTTGCGGAACAGCTATTTTAGCTATTTTAGCCGAAATGAAAGGTGCAGAACCAATCGATGCTATTGATATTGATAATTGGTGTTATTTGAATTCTATTGAAAACGCCGAACGCAATAATTGTAAACACATCAGCGTTTATGAGGGCGATGCCGCTTTATTAGCTGGCAAAAAATATGATTTGATTATTGCCAACATCAACAGAAATATTTTATTGAATGATATGCAGGCTTATGTTGATGCTTTAAACCCAAAAGGAATTATACTTTTTAGTGGTTTTTATGAAGAAGATATTCCTTTTATTGATGCTTCCTGCGTTGAAAAAGGTTTAACTTATGTTAAAAAGTTTCAAAGAAACAACTGGGTATCATTAAAATACGTAAATTAGATAATAGTAATTACATCAGTACAAAAAACTAAAAAAAATGAGTACTAAAGAAAAAGTTAGAGAAAGAATTCGCGAGAAAGAAGCAACGGGTTTCAATAACGAAATTATCGTTTACAATGACGACGTAAACACTTTTGATCACGTAATTGACACTCTTATGCGTGTATGCAGCCACACGGCCGAACAAGCTGAACAATGTTCTTTGATTGTACATTACAACGGAAAATGCACTGTAAAAACAGGTCCGATTGACAAATTAAAACCTCAATGTACACAACTTTTAGAAGCAGGTCTCAGCGCTGAAATTGTTTAGTTTAAAATAATTTTTAAAAAAGCATTCTATTTTATTCTATATTTGAATTGAATAGAATGCTTTTTTTATGGAGGAATATGGAAAGATATTGATTATTGCAATGCCTATTTTTTTGACCTTAATTATCATTGAAAAAATATATGGCATTTATACCAAAAATGATACGGCTCCTCTTATAGACAGTGTATCGAGTATTAGTTCGGGAATAACCAATTCTGTAAAAGATGTTTTGGGCTTAAGTATCACTTTTCTTTCCTACGAATGGCTGGTTTCTAAAATCGCACTACAACATTTAGAAGCAAATGTTCTCTCCTACTTCATTGCTTTCTTTGTAATTGATTTTTACGGCTATTGGAGCCATCGTTTGGCACATCAAATTAACTTTCTTTGGAACAAGCATGCCATACACCATAGCAGTGAAGAGTTTAATCTCGCCTGTGCATTACGCCAACCCATTGCCAGTTTAGTTAATTTATTTACTTTTTTATTAATTCCAGCGGCTCTGTTGGGCGTTCCTGCTTCTGTGATTGCAATAACACTTCCAATTCATTTGTTTTTACAATTTTGGTATCATACCAAACATATTAAAAAAATGGGATTTCTAGAGCATATTTTGGTGACTCCTTCTCATCATCGGGTACATCATGCGATTAATCCTGAATATTTAGACAAAAATCATTCTCAGATTTTTATTTTTTGGGATAAGCTTTTTGGTACTTTCCAAGAAGAATTAGATAATGTTCTGCCTGTATTTGGAATTACAAGACCTGCCAATACATGGAATCCGATTAAGATAAATTTTCAGCATTTAAGTTTATTGATAAAAGATGCCTGGCGTGCTCCAAAATGGAAAGATAAATTGACCATTTGGTTTAAACCTACAGGTTGGCGTCCTGAAAATTTTGAGCAAAAATATCCTGTCAACAAAATCGAAAATGTTTTTGATTTTGAAAAATACGGAACGCAAAACTCTCAAAAACTTATAAATTGGTCTGTGATTCAGGTTTTAATCACTTTACTTTTTGTTAGTTTTTTATTTGATAATATTGCCAGAATTGGTCTTCCAAATATATTTATTTACGGCTTTTTTATTTTTATCACCATTTATAGTTACACAGAATTGATGGATAAAAGTCGGTTTGCCGTTTTGTGGGAAGGTTTAAGACTGGGAGTTGTGATCTGTATTATTGGTTATTATGGAGACTGGTTTGGTTTAAATAATGTAATTCCAATTGGTAATTATATTATTTTTACATATTTGATACTCTCATTTTTAACGACAGTATATTTTGTTAGTATTGAATTTAAAAACCAACCAAAACCTGTATATAATTCATAATCCCCTATTATGAGAAATTCATCTTTTTTTAAAATTTACATTGCGTTCAGCATTTTTTATCTGGCCCTTCTGGTGTTGGGTTATGAACGTTTCGATCTGTTTTTAAAACCCATTTTAATACCAATTCTTGGATTTGGAGCTTATTTCCATAGAAAATTTCCAACTCAAAATACCGTTTTGGCAGCACTTTTACTTTCCTGGATTGGAGATGTTATTCTGCTTTTTACTGATTTGGGTGAAATATATTTTATCTTAGGTTTAGTATTCTTTTTAATTGCTCATATTCTATATTGCATTTTATTTAATAAGCTAAATAGAATTAGAAAAAAACAGAACAAAACATTTTTTGTGATTGGAAGCATCTTAATTGCAGCATATTTAATCGGAATGGTTTCTTTTTTAATACCACATTTGGGAGATCTTGAAATTCCGGTTTCTATCTATGCAACTGTTATTTCGATCATGCTTTTATTTGCCTTTAACGGACTTTTAGTTTGGGAAAAACCAGGAAATTTGCTCATTTTTTTAGGCGCTTTTTTCTTTGTGGTTTCAGATAGTATTCTGGCCGTAAATAAGTTTTATCTTCCGATTCCAAAAAGTTCCTTTTTTATAATGCTTACCTACCTTCTGGCACAATATCTGATTGTACTTGGTGTTTTAAAACTAAACCCTAAAAAAAGTACAGCAACCCTAATATAGTCTATCAAAATACTCATGAAAAAATTAACGCTTTTTATAATTTTATTAATTACTGCTTCTTCTTGTGTAAGTACAAAATCGACTTTAAAAAATGTAGACGACAATGCTCCTGATCTGGTTTTAAAAAGAGATAATACTTTTGTAATTACTCAGTTTGCGAAAGACAAAAAATACGGTTACGATCCTGATTATCCTGTCAATCTGTTTTTTCAAAATACGAATAGCGAAACTTTGAACGAAGCTCGTTTTCTAAATGCCTTAGCAGGTCCAAGTGGCGAAAAAATAACCTTTACCAAACTAGAAACCTGCTGTCCGTTTCCAACCAAAAGAAGTAATATGGGAGCTGGATTTTTAAATGTTTACGAATTGAAATGGGATGGACAGAAAAAGCCTGTAAAATTGTATTTAAACATTTATGAAAAAGGAATTTTAATGGTTCCTATGGGATTGAGATTGAAACAATAAACAGCTTATATTTAAAAGATTATGCTTGATATAATTCCGTTATTACTACTTGTTCTGCCGATATTATTTCAATTATTATTTGGTACCAAAACAATCTACAAACCGGCTTTTTTAAAGTTTAGCAGAATCTCGTGGATCAGTTTTATTGCCTATATTCTATTTTCTTTTATTGCATTTTATATAACAGAATACAATTTTTCTAAAAAATACGAACAATATCCAAATCCCGCAAGGTGTGGGATGCCTCTTTTAGGAATTGTTTTAGCGTGTTTCTTTTTGCTCTTTGTTCTCATTTTAATATTTCTAATTCAATTCTTTATTAAAAGATGGAAAGATAAAAAAGCGCAACCTCATGATTAAAACAAAATATGCGTTTATAATCTTCTTGGTTTTATTAGTATTAATGTTTCCCTATTTTATATTTTTTGTAGGGTTTGATTCCTTGTCATCTTTAGTTCCGGGATGGAATACAAATCTTTTTGGAGGTGTAATTATTAATGATTTGTTTATTTTCATTGTTTTAAGTATTTCTGTATATCTCTATTGGAAGCTTTCTAAAAACAAAACTGAAATAAGTTTAAAGCATTTTTTAATTCATTTTTTATTTACCATTCCTGCTATTATTTTTTCCAAAACCGATTCATTTGAGCTAATCAAATTTGATCCGCTTAATCCTGAAAATTTTATTTGGAGAATTTACTTTGTTATTTATTTTCTTACTGCTTTGCTTTTTATTGGCCAGATTCTCTTTTGGCGTTATTACACTAAAATCACTCGATAATTTAAGTTAATTTTTCGTAATTCCACTAAACTCCTAGCCCTGATAGTAGCGGAAATCTTTTTTTGAGAAAGCCTATTTTTTCTGGTCGTTGCAGAGCGACCAACGGAAGCTCCTGCAAGGATCTAGAAAAAAAGGATTTGGAGAAAAAAATTGCAGCGAATAGCAGGATTAGCTTCATAAAATAATCTTAAATCTTCATCTGAAACTCATAAATCATAACTACCTTTGCACTGTCAAAAAATCATATTATGAACATACAACATATTCCTCAAATTAAGCATACTGACAGCGGGAATTTCTTTTTATTGGCGGGGCCTTGTGCTATCGAAGGAGAAGAAATGGCGCTTAGAATTGCTGAAAAATTAGTTGGTATTACCGACAATCTTCAGATTCCTTATGTGTTTAAAGGATCTTTCAAAAAAGCAAATCGTTCCAGAATTGACAGTTTCTCTGGAATTGGTGACGAAAAAGCATTAAAAATCTTAAGAAAAGTTTCTGAAACTTTTCATGTTCCAACTGTTACTGATATTCATACAAACGAAGATGCTGATATGGCTGCTCAATACGTAGATGTATTGCAGATTCCAGCTTTCTTGGTTCGCCAGACTGATCTTGTTGTTGCTGCGGCAAATACAGGAAAAACAGTAAACCTGAAAAAAGGACAATTTATGAGTCCGGAGAGCATGAAACATGCTGTTCAAAAGGTTTTAGACTGTAACAATGAAAATGTTATGGTTACTGATCGCGGTACTATGTTTGGATACCAAGACATGATTGTTGACTTTAGAGGAATTCCTACTATGCAACAATATGCAAGTACCGTTTTGGACGTTACACATTCGTTACAACAACCTAACCAAACGGCAGGTGTTACAGGCGGAAGACCAGATATGATCGAAACAGTTGCCAAAGCTGGTATTGCTGTAGGTGTTGATGGTATTTTTATCGAAACTCATTTCGATCCTGCTAACGCAAAAAGTGATGGCGCTAACATGCTTCATTTAGATTATTTCGAAGGCTTAATGAACAAATTAGTTGCTATTAGAAAAACAATTAACTCATTCTAATAATTATAATACTTAAGTTCTTTGAAAACAAAAATTTTATTTTTCTTACTGGCTTGTGTTTCTTTAAACACATTTGCTCAGGAAGAAATACCTGTACAAAAATATGCAGCTCACAACAAAGGAAAATTCTTTGTAATGTGGGGTGGTAATAGAGAAAGTTACTCAAAATCTGATGTAAACTTTAGAGGTAAGGATTACAACTTTACAGTTGAAAACATGGCAGCTCATGATAAACCGAAAGGTTGGCATGTTGATTACATTAATCCTGCGAATATGACTATTCCTCAAACAAATTTGAGATTGGGATATTTCTTTAGCGATCATTACAGTGTTACCATTGGTGTTGATCACATGAAATATGTAATGTCACAAGACCAAACTGCAAGAGTAAACGGATATATCAATTTACCTTCAGATGATCCAGCTTCAATTTACAATGGAGAGTACAACAACAGACCAGTAGACATGTCTCAAGGTGGAGCTAAAGAAGGTGGTTATGGCAATGGTGAAATAAATGCAAACGGTCCTGCTTTTTTAATGTATGAGCATACTGATGGTTTGAACTACATTAATACTGAGGTGGCTAGATTTGATGACGTTTCAAAATGGTTTGGATTGCCAAATATTGATAAAGTTCAGATTAATTTAACTGAAGGTCTTGGAGTTGGAGTTTTATATCCTAAAACAAACACTACTCTTTTAGGAAAAGAACGTCATGATGATTTTCACGTTTCTGGTTACGGTGTTTCTGCCAAAGCGGGTTTAAATGTTACCTTTTTTAAACATTTCTACATTCAAGGAGAGTTAAAAGGTGGTTATATCAACATGCAGGATATTAAAACTACAACAAGTCCAGAAGATAAAGCTTCTCAGCACTTTACTTATTTCCAACGTATTATTGCTGTTGGAGGAATCTTTAGAATCTAATATTGCATAAAATATATTTGAAAAATAGCTGTCATTTTATTTGGCAGCTATTTTTTTTATTATTTACTTTGTACTTCAAAGTACTTTAAAAACATACTTTATGAAAAAGAGAAAATATTTATTTCCGGTTATCACATTTATTATAAGTTTTGCTTGCGCTCTATTTGTAGCTACAAAAATGTTTCCGAATAATCCTTTTACAGGAACTAAACAGGAAAAAGCTACTACAAGCAAATATAAAGATGGAGATATCATTTTTCAGACATCAGAATCTAAGCAGTGCGAAGCGGTTCGTATTGCGACAAATTCTAAATTTTCTCATTGTGGAATTATTTATGATATTAACGGAAAATGGTTTGTTTTTGAAGCGGTTCAGCCAGTAAAATTGACTCCGCTTGAAGATTGGATCAAACATGGAAGAGACCATAAATATGTGGTGAAACGATTGAAAGATGACACTGTTTTAAAACCTGAAGTTTTACAAAAGATGAAGGATTATAGTCAGCAGTTTGATGGTAAAGATTATGATGCTTATTTTGAATGGACAGATAACAGAATTTATTGCTCTGAACTTATTTGGAAAATCTACAAAAACGCAGCAGGAATTGAATTATCTAAACTTCGAGAATTGAAAGATTTTAATTTGAAAGATCCTCGAGTTCAGAAAATATTAAAAGAACGATATGGGAATGATGTTCCGTTACAAGAAAAAGTCGTTGCTCCTTCTGATCTTTCCGATTCTAATTTATTAAAAACAGTAATAGACACTTACTAATATTTTAAAAGCTAGACCGCTCACTATTTCTAGCTTTTTTATTTTCTTTTTTACTTTGAAATTCAAAGAACTTTAAAAAATATTATTATGAGAGATTATTTGATTGAAAAACTATATGAATCATCTAAAAAACCGTATCAAAAATATTTCAAGAAAAATGAACCTTGGAAAATTGATAAAAACGAATTGTTAGATTATCCTGAAAACACTTTAGGTTTTGGCCTAGGAAATTTTCTTTATAAAAATCATTTTGATATTCAGGAAAAACTGGAAGATCACGATATTATTCACGTTTTAACAAATACCGGAGTTTCTGTTTATGAAGAAATCGGAATGCAATATTATTTATACGGAAATGAAAAAAGAAGTTTGTATCTGTTTATGGTGATTTTAACCGGGAGTATATTTTATCCTAAGCGAATTAAGTATTTCATTCAACAGTACAGAAAAGGAAAAAATGCACTTCCGTACCATTATTTAGATTTTTCGAAAATGCTTTTACTACCCGTTCAAACTATTCAACAAACTTTTAATATTTAAATCATGAAAACTATAAACGATAAACCTTTTCAAGAAAAAGAATCTACTGAACTAGCTATTGGTTCCTTTATAATTAGCACTTTTTTGTTGCTTCTTTATCTTATTTCAAACGAAAGTCCAACCATTTTTGTAATTGCTTGGCCTTTTGCTTTAGGAGCAATTGTTGTGAATACTATTATGCTTGTTCATTTAGCAGATCGATTTATTCATCTTCCACAACAAAGAAAAGAAATCGGAATTAAAATCTTAATTCTGCTTTCAAACGTTCCCATCACATTTTTCTATTATTTGATTGTGATGAAACTTTAAAATCGAGGCAATAAAAAAAGCTACAAGTAAAAACTCGTAGCTTTCTTAATTTCATATTTGAAAATCTTAGTTGGCTTTTGGAATTTCAATTCCGTTTTGATCCATTAGATACATTAAAGTTGTCATGGTTGCAGCTCCTAATTCTAATTCTCTTTTATTGATTGCATCAAATTTATCATTTGCTGCGTGGTGATAATCAAAATAACGTTGAGAATCTGGTTTTAGACCTGCTTTAACTATTGCTTTAGACGTTAAATGACTAATATCTGAGCCTGCATGTCCAATTGTAAAACTATGTACTAAATAAGGCTCAAAAAGATCTCTGTATCCTTGTATTTTTTTCAGATTAGTATCATCAGCTTCAATTGAAAATCCGCGTGGAGAAAATCCGCCTGAATCACTTTCTAAAGCAAAAATGTGGTTTTCATTCTTTTGTTTTGAAACTTCTTCGTATTTAGCTCCACCTTTTCCGCCATTTTCTTCATTCATAAATAAAACGACACGAATCGTGTTTTTTGGTTTGTAATTTAAATTTTTAAGAATTCTCAAAACTTCCATACTTTGCACTACTCCTGCTCCATCATCATGAGAACCATCGGCTAAATCCCAAGAATCTAAGTGACCACCAACAACCATAATATTATCTGGTTTTTCGGTTCCAGTCAATTCTCCAATTACATTGTATGACAACGCATCTGGCAAAGTCTCACAAGATTGTTTGAAATAAAATTTTAAAGCAGGATTTCTTTTTAAAGATTTACTCAATAATTCAGCTCCGTTTGTACTAATTGCTGCTGTTGGAATGTATTGCTCTTTTGGCAAATCACCATAGCTTTGGTTTCCTGTATGCGGAAAATCATCTAAACGTAAATTCATTGAACGAACTATAGTTCCAACCGCACCTAGTTTTGCTGCTTCTTTTGCACCCGCATATCTTTGATCAACACATGCACCGTATGAAGTAAAAGTTTCTATATTTTCGGGATTCATTGGTCGGTTGTAAAACACAATTTTTCCTTTTACTTTATCAGGTCCTAATTCAGCTAATTCTTTAATTCCTTGAACTTCGATTATTTCAGCGGTAAGGCCAGTTTTTGGAGTAGCAACAGAAGCTCCCAAAGCACAAATAGCCACATTGGTTTTTACTTTTCCATCAAGAATATAAGCTGTTTCTTTTTCGCCACGAACCCAATGCGGAACCATAACTTCTTGTAAATATACCTTATCTAGCCCTAAACTTTCTAATTGCCTTTTGGTGTATTCAACCGCTTCTGCTGCACCTTTAGATCCTGATAAACGAGGACCTATATCATTAGACAAATACTCTAACCAAGTGTAGCATTTTGCCTCAGTTAATGCTTTTTTATAAAATAATTTAATGTTTTTCTCATCATTTGACTGAGCAAAAGATGTCAATCCGTTTAAAACTAAAGCAGTTAAAAGAATCGCTTTTTTCATAGTTGTGTAGTAATTTTGGAGTTTATTCTGCCTTAGGCATATTCACAAAGGAACAAAATTCTTTACAGCTAAAAGACATTTTCCGCAACCTTTTCTGAAAAAAAAGCCCCAATTACAAATTCTTCAATTTGAAATCGGAGCTTTTAAACATTTATGAAATAAAAACTATTTTACTTCGATAATCTTATTTTTTGTGCCAATACCATTTTCATTAAAAGGTTCAATTGTGAAATAATATTTTGTTCCTTTATCCAAACCTCTAAAATCGTATGTATTGTCGCCATACACCATAATGCTGTTATACATTTTATCTGGAGTGATTCCGTAATAAATATTGTAACCAATTGCATCTGCTTGTTTTTTCCATGAAATCATTGCATTTCGAGAATCGGCTTTGTTTCTGTCTACTTTGAAAGAAGAAACCGCTTTTGGTTTTGCTGCCAATCCGTTTCCGAAAACTCTGAAATCTGAAATGGCAAATAATCCAGATGCATTATGAATGTTCTCCATTTTGATGTAACGTGCTTTTATCGATTTTGAAAGCTCAACATAATCATGTGGTGCATCTTTATCGTTTTTAGATTTATCAACCACCAAAGTCCAGTTTTGAGCATCATCAGACATATAGATTTTATATTGATAATAAATATCCATTGCTTTATTGAACTGGGTTGCTTTATGATCGGCATAATTGATTTGAAGCGCATTGATTTCCATTGGTCTTCCTAAATCCATTTGAAGCCATTCGCCTGGATTGCTAGTTTTAGCCGACCAATAGGTTTGAATGTTTTCATCTGTTAGATTTTCTGGTCCGTAACAGAATTTCTCATATACTTTTTTTCCGCCATTGTCCATTCTGTGTGTTTCCACTTCCATACATTCTTCTGAAGAAGAAACCGTTACTGGCTTTTTATACGAAAGCAGCATCCATCCAGAAGAAGCCCCTTTTGTTTGGTCACGCTCGCTTGTTGGCAACACAATTGGAAAATCTCCATAAGCTGTAATAGAATACATTACATCATCTTTATCAAATCCTGCAGGAAACATATCGATACGACGCTCAAAACGGTCTTTAATAGAGATTTTACATGTTCCTGTATTCCAATAATTTCCGTAATTGTCTGCAAAAGTATTTCCGTGGCCTGCTCCAATTACAAATCCGCCTGGTTTATACGACATCGGATTGTGTTTTTGATACGTAAATGGCCCCAACGGATTATCTCCAACATGGACTCCATTTGCATAACCTTTAAATTCTGTAGCTGGCGCTCCATATTGCATATAATATTTTCCGTTGTGTTTGGTCATCCAAGCTCCTTCAATGAAATTCCCCCAAGGTGCAGGTTCCATATCATTATTTGGGCCAAAACGCTCCCAACCGTGAGCCGATGGTTCCAAAATCGCAACTTCTTTAATTTGTCCGTAAGGTTTCTGAATATCTTCTACTTCTGTTGCTTTGTACAAAGTCGCATAATCAGCTTGGTTTCCTTTTGGAAGCCAAGTGTTGTAATCAACCTCAACACCAACTAAAGGTAATTTTCCGCTTGAGCCGTAATACATATACACTTTTTTATCGTCATCTTGGAAAATCGCTGGATCCCAAGTTGGCAACATTGCTTTGTCTACATGGCGTGTCCATCGTCCTGATTTTGGATCTGCAGTTTTCCAAATCGGATGATCTCTTTTCCAAGTAGAACCAACGTAAAATAGCGTGTCATTTACCACCCAAGCAGCTGGTGCACACTGGTCGTCGTCGCCGGGCTGTCTTTGGAAACTTCCGTAAACAAAATTCCAATCTGACATGTCTTTACTCCAAAAGAAACCGGCCTGATTCGTAGCAAATAAATAATACTCTCCTTTGTAAGTAATAATAACCGGATCGGCACTTGAACGGCGTGATTCTGGAATTCCGTTATGATTGTGTGTAGTATAATTATATCCAATATTGATTGGATTACAATAAGTGGTTGCTGGTTTATTAGGATCAAACCATTCTGTTTTTCCTAATTTCTGTGCCGAAAGAGTATTAACGAAAGCTATCGTAAATAACACAATCGACATTGCAAGTTGTATATATTTTTTTCTCATGGTTAGATGTTAAGTTTATAAGCGTAAAAGATTATTTTTTTGCCTGTAATCTTTCCGTTAGAAGTTCGGGTTCGTTTGTCGTAATGTAATTGAATTTATGATCTATAAGCCAATCCATAACTGCAGCATCATTAACTGTCCAAGCATTCAGAATAATTTTGTTATCCTTCGCTTCCTTTATCCATTCTGGGTGTTTTTGAAAAACAGAATAATGGAAATCAACGCCATTGATTTTATCTGCTTTTACTTCTTTTGGAGATTTGTTTCCTTCCAAATATTGCAAAGACGTTTTTGAATCTATTGATCTGATTTTCTTTAAAATATCATAATCAAAACTGATGTAGCAGGTATTTTTATTGGCTTTTAATTTCTTAATGGTTTCGACGGCCGCTACAGCAGTTTTTTGTCCTCTTTCTTTACTAATTTCCGAAGGCTTTATTTCGCAAACCAAAAGCGTATGCTTATTATTTCGCATTCCTTCTGAAATATATTCATGAAGTGTTGGAAGTTTCTCTCCGTTAGAAAGTTTAAATTTTATTAAATCTGCATAATTCGTTTCTTCGATAAGCAGTTTGTTGTAATGTGCATCGTGATTGATTACAAGTGAATCATCTGCCGTTCTCCAAACATCAAATTCTGAACCTGGCAATTTCAAATCGATTGCATGTCGTAAAGCGGCAATCGAATTTTCTGGCAGATTATTTTTTTTCCATGCACCACGATGGGCTACAATTGCATTTTTTTGTGCATATGCTGAGGAAAAAGCAATAAGACAAACGGCACTAAATATTTTTAAAAAATTCATAATATACCTAGTTAAATAGAACAAAAATTTATTTTAACACATAGAAACATAGTTTTTTTTAAGCTTAAAAAAAGGCGTTTCACTAATTTCAATGCACATAACTATGTGTTAAAGCTTGCTTTTTCAGTGATCTTTAACAAAAGCAAAAAAAATCTATGTTTCTATGTGTTTAAAAAATCATCAAGTGAGTTATTTAGTTTAAAAAAAAGCCCTTCGCTAACCAAACACGCGAAGGGCTAATTACTAATCAATAAACCAACTATTTAGTTAACTCAAAACTAACTTTCTTATCGGCATTTGAGTTTCCTCCGATGAAAATCTCAAACTGCCCAGGCTCTGCTACGAATTGTAAATCAGAGTTATAAAATTTTAAATCTTCAACAGTAATGTCGAAACTTACTGTTTGTTTTTCACCTTTTTTAAGTGTAATTTTTTGGAATCCTTTTAACTCTCTAACTGGTCTTGTTACAGAACCAACTAAATCTCTAATGTATAACTGAACCGTTTCTTTACCGTCGAAATTTCCAGTGTTTGTTACATCAACTGTTACTTTCAATTTTCCAGATGGATTTATTTTATCAGAAGAAATTTTGATGTTTGAATAATCAAAAGTCGTGTAGCTTAATCCAAATCCGAATGGGAATAAAGGCTCGTTTCTTTCGTCAATATAATTTGATCTGAATTTTTCGAATTTTCCTTCTGTGTTAGAAAGCGGTCTTCCTGTATTTTTGTGCGCATAGTAAATTGGCAATTGTCCAACACTTCTTGGGAAAGTTGAAGTTAATTTTCCTGAAGGATTTACATCTCCAAATAAAACATCAGCAATAGCGTAACCTGCTTCTGTACCAGCAAACCAAGCGTTTAAGATTGCAGGAACTGTTTTTTCTTCTTCTGTAATTACTAACGGACGTCCGTCAAATAAAACTACAACAACTGGTTTTCCTGTTTTTAATAAAGCGTTTAATAAATCTTTTTGCGCTTGTGGAATTTCCAAGTTTGTACGGCTGCTAGATTCACCGCTCATTTCAGCAGATTCTCCTAAAGCTGCCACAATTACATCTGACTGCTCTGCTACTTTTAAAGCTTCTGCTAATAAATCTTCTTTTGAACGAGAATCACGGTGTAATGTTTTTCCAAACATTGTCGCGTTAGTTTCAAAAGTTTCATCGTAATCTAAGTTACTTCCTTTTGCATATAAAACTTTTGTGTTTTTTCCAGCTACTTCTTTGATTCCTGCTAGTAAAGAAACAGCATTTTCCATTTTTGTAGCCACACTCCAAGTACCTGGCATGTTTTCTTTAGCATCCGCTAATGGTCCGATTAAACCAATAGTTCCAGATTTTTTTAGTGGTAAAAGTTGATTTTGGTTTTTTAATAAAACTAAAGATTGTGCTGCAATTGAACGCGCTTCTTTTCTGCTGTCTGTTGTGAAAATTTCTGTTTTAGCTCTTTTTTCATCACAGTATTTGTATGGGTCTTGGAATAATCCTAAATCGTATTTTGCTTCTAAAATCAATTTAACCGCATTGTCGATTGTTTCGATTTTTACTTTTCCTTCGTCTAAAGATTTTTTCAAAGTTCCTAAGAAACCTTCTCCAACCATATCCATTTCAACACCAGCGTTTAAAGCTAAAGCAGAAACGTCTTGAAGATCTCCCATTCCATGAGGAATCATTTCAGGAATTCCTGTGTAATCTGTTACTACAAATCCTTTGAAACCCCATTGTTTTCTTAAAACATCTGTCATTAACCATTTATTTCCAGTTGCAGGAATTCCGTCAACTTCATTAAACGAAGCCATTACAGAACCTACACCCGCATCAACAGCAGCTTTGTAAGGAGGAAAATAATCGTTAAACATTCTAATGTGGCTCATATCTACTGTATTATAGTCACGTCCAGCTTCTGGAGCTCCGTATAATGCGAAGTGTTTTACACAAGCTAAGATGGAGTTGTTTTTAGAAAGATCATGTTGTTGGTAACCGTTTACCATTGCTTTTGCAATCTGGCTTCCTAAGTAAGGATCTTCTCCTGAACCTTCAGAAACTCTTCCCCATCTTGGATCACGAGATACGTCAACCATTGGAGAAAACGTCCAGTTGATTCCGTCTGCACTTGCCTCTTTAGCAGCAATTTGAGCACTTCTTTCGATTAAGCCCATATCCCAAGTACAAGATAATCCTAACGGAATTGGGAATGTTGTTTCGTAACCGTGAATAACGTCCATACCAAAAAGCAACGGAATTTTTAAACGGCTTTTTTCAACCGCAATTTTCTGTACTTCTTTGATTTTTTGAACTGATTTAATGTTGAACAAACCGCCCACTTTTCCTTCAGCAATATTTTTTGCCACATTTGAGCTGTTTCCTTGTCCTGTGGTGATATCACCAGATGTTGGCAAGTTTAACTGACCCAATTTCTCGTCTAAAGTCATCTTTGACATCAACTCCGCCACAAATTCAGACTTTGGTTTAATTTTCACTGTATTTTTAGTTGTCTTCTTTTGAGCATACCCCAAAACAGCACATCCTAAAAAAAGTAAGACTAATTTGTTTTTCATTCTATTCTATTTATTTGTTTGTATTCGTTTTTTTCTGCTGAAACATCCAGTCGTAGATTGCCGCGTTATCATAAACTCTTGTCCAGCTGTCATGATTTGCATCATCAAAAATGGTCAGCTTTACATCTTTTGCATTGCATTTTTTCAATTCTTTGTAAATCGTAATCGCATAATTTACATTTACTACATCATCCACTAAACCGTGGAAAATTCTGGTTGGAATATTGGCTATTTCACAAGCGTGTTCTAACTGAATTAAATCTACAAAACCAGCGACAGGTACATTTGCTGCAAATAGATCCGGATGTGCAAAAGCCAAATTCCAAGAAGCCCAACCTCCTGAGCTCAAACCAGTAACATATATTCTTTCTGCGTCAATTTTATTCTCTTTCTGAATTTTCACAATCAACTGATAAATTGATTCTATGTCCCAATCCTCATTTTCTTTGCATTGTGGAGCCAGAACATAGGCATCTAATTGATGTGTTTTTAGATATTTTAAAGGCCCATTGATTTTTACTTTTTCAAGATCAGTTCCTTTTTCTCCATCACCAGAAATAAAAACTATTAAAGGCTTTTTCTCTTTTGTATTTGCTGGCTTATGCAACACATAACCAAGCTCGTAC
>NZ_DASWYK010000069.1:0-30427 GCF_036405015.1 Flavobacterium sp.
GAATTGCCTCAGTTTTATTCCGCTTTAAGCGAAATGAAATTAGTTGACGGAAATACGTTCTCAGACAATCTTTGGAAATTAGAAAACAAAGGCAAAAGCTATCTTTTCTATCTGAAAAACGATCAAGATATTACAATTGATTTATCAAACGAAAAAGGAACATTTGAAGTATTCGCAATCAATGCTTCAACAGGAAATATAACCAAAAAAGCCAACATCAGCGGAGGAAAACAAGTAACCATTCCACAAGCCGAAATAAAAGAAAAAGTGCTTTTTGTAGTGAAAAAATAGACGATTATTCGCCACGAATTCACGAATTATTTTTTATGCCATAGATTAAAAGGATTTTCACTGATTAAAAAAAATCCAAATAATCCTTTTAATCTGTGGCTAGAATAATTAGAGAAATAAAACACAAGAAAAATTAGAGTTAATTCGTGAATTCGTGGCAAAAAAAATAGAAACATAATTCAAAAATATATCAAAATGAATCTGAAAATAAAATCTTTATACGCTGTTTGTATAAGCTTTATGTTTACAGCACAAAGCGGATTTTCGCAATCTGCTAAAACAAAAGCATCTCTGCCTGAAATCAAAGTTTCTAAAAATCAGCATTATTTTGTTACCGAAAACGAAAAACCTTTTTTCTGGTTGGGCGACACAGGATGGCTAGCATTCGGAAAATTGGATAGAGCAGGAATTGAGAAATATTTTAAAGATAGAAAAGACAAAGGATTCAATGTTGTTCAGGTAATGGTTTTGCACAACATCAATGCGGTTAACGTTTATGGTGCTTCGGCTTTGATCAACGAAGATGTTTCAAAACCATTGATTACAGCGGGAAATGATTTCAAAGATCCAAAACAATACGATTATTGGGATCACGTAGATTATACATTGGACGTAGCTCAGAAAAACGGAATTTACGTTGCAATGGTTCCAGTTTGGGGAACAAACGTTGCAAAAGGCGACAGAGTAAGTAAACAACAAGCAACTGAATACGCTCAGTTTTTAGCCAATAGATATAAAAACAGAACCAACATAATTTGGTTAAACGGTGGAGACACACACGGAAACGAATTCCAAGATATCTGGAATGCCATCGGAAATACTTTAAAAAGCAATAATCCAAACCAGTTAGTGACTTTTCACCCGTTTGGAAGAACCGATTCTTCAGAGAACTTCCACAACGAAAAATGGTTAGATTTCAATATGTTCCAATCAGGACACAGAAGATACGATCAGGATTCTATCAAAACGAATTTCAAAGAAGATAATTACAAATTTGTTTTAAGGGATTTCGAATTAAAACCAACAAAACCAACACTTGACGGAGAACCTTCTTATGAAGGAATTCCACACGGTTTACACGATACTTTACAGCCAAAGTGGACTGCAAGCGATGTTCGTCGTTACGGATATTGGTCAGTTTTATCAGGTGGAGCAGGTTACACTTACGGACATAACGCCGTAATGCAAATGTTCAGAAAAGGCGACAAACCAGCTTATGGAAATAAAGAATTATGGACATCAGCAATCAATGCGCCGGGAGCAAAACAAATGGTTTACATCAAAAAATTAATGGAAGAATTTCCGTTTTTAGAAGGAACTCCAGATATTTCATTAGTGGTTAACCAAGGAGAAAAATACGATTATATTCCAGCAATAAGAGGAGAGAAATATGCTTTGTTTTATACATACAATGGAAGAATTATAGAAGCAAAACTAGGAAAAATTGCCGGTGATAAATTCGAAGCAACTTGGTACAATCCAAGAAACGGAAAGAAAACCAAAATTGGAATTTTTGATAATAAGGGAACTCAAAACTTTCAACCAGAAGGTAAAAAAGAAGATGGCAATGACTGGGTTTTGATTTTACGCTCTAAGTAGTAATTAGTGAAAAGTAAAAAGTAATTAGTAAAATAATTCGTGACTCGAGCGATAGCGAACAGGGGAAGCAATTCGTGGCGGTTTACACGAACGAAAACAACACAACCATGAAAATCAAAAATATACTATTCATACTCTGTTTTATCACCAGTTTAACAACATTCGCACACGACGGTTGGTACAACATCTTAAACGAAGGCGGAAACAACAAAGGCCAAAAATGCACCGATGCCATTCAGAAAACAATCGAAAAAGCATCTAAAAACGGCGGAGGAACCATCTTTTTTCCAGCAGGGGAATACTTGACAGGAGCTTTAACATTAAGAAGCAACATCACTATTCATTTAGATTCTGGAGCGCTTTTGAAGTTCTCGGAAAACTTCGACGATTTTCTGCCTTATGTAGAAATGCGTTACGAAGGAATCGTAATGAAAAGTTTCCAACCTTTATTTTACGCAAAAGATGTTGAAAATATCACCATTAAAGGAAGAGGTGTAATCGACGGACAAGGAAAAGCGTGGTGGAATGAAGTTTACAGAATTGAAACTGCAAAAGAACCTTTACCTCCAACAAAATACCAAACCATGTGGGAAGAGCAAAACAAAGGCCTTTACACAGAACCATATTACAAAAGAACGGTTGACAAGAAATTCTTTAGACCTTCGTTCTTTCAGGCTTACAACTGCAAAAACATTATGATTGAAGGCGTGACTTTCCAAAATTCACCTTTCTGGACAATTAATCCAGAATTCTGCGACAACGTAACGGTTACAGGAATTTCGATTTTCAATCCGCATTCGCCAAATACAGACGGAATCAATCCTTCTTCTTGTACCAATGTTCACATTTCAAACTGCCATATCAGCGTTGGAGATGACTGCATTACCATCAAATCAGGAAGAGACGGTGACGGTCGTAAGTACGGAAAAGCGACAGAAAATGTAACCATCACAAATTGTACGATGTTAAGCGGTCACGGCGGAGTAGTTATAGGAAGTGAAATGTCGGGCGGAATCAAAAAAATCACGATTTCAAACTGTGTTTTTGACGGAACAGACAGAGGAATCCGTATCAAATCGGCTCGCGGAAGAGGCGGAGTTGTAGAAGACATTCGCGTTGATAATATCGTAATGAAAAACATCAAAGAAGAAGCTTTTGTATTAAGCCTTTTTTACGATAAAGGTACTAAAGTAGAGCCTGTAACAGAGAAAACTCCGATTTTCAGAAACATTCACATGAGCAACATTACCGCTTCAAACGTGAACAAAGCAGGACAGATTTTAGGAATCACCGAAATGCCAATTCAAAACATCACTTTTTCAAATATTAATATCGACGGAAAAGAAGGTTTTACAGTAAACACAGCAACAGATGTTGAATTCCATGATGTAAAAGTAAACGCAACTGTGGGGTCTTCTTTCAAAATTTCAGATTCAAAAAATGTCATTTTAGACAACGTTGGTTCTTCAACACCAATAAAAAATGTTCCAGTGATCAAATTAGATAATGTTTCTAATACGTTGATCAACAATAATTTTCCATTTAATTCAACCGATATTTTTATCGAAGCAGATGGAAAAGAAACGAAAAACATTTTCTTGAAAAACAATGTTTTCAACAATGTAATAACGAAAATTAAAAAAGGCGCTTCTTTAGATAAAAAAGCGATTACAGAATAATTCCACGTTCCTGCAAGGTTTTCAAAACCTTGTAGGTATTTTAATAATTATATTTAGAAGCAGAAACAAAAGGTATTTTTGGAAACATCGTCCCGCTCTTCGTTCCAATCTTTTGTGCCGAACCCCGGCACAAAAGGATTTCCACTGCGATCGGGGCTAAAGAGAAAGATTTTGCTTTTTTGTAGTTATTAGGCTTTTAGATTAAACATAACAAACCTACAAGGTTTTGAAAACCTTGCAGGAGAACAGAAAAAGACATGAAAAAAATATTCATCATACTAACCTTTTCACTTTTTGCGGTATCTTACGGGCAGAAAAAGAAAGAACTTTATCTTTTTACGTCGTTTAGAGAACCCGCAACAGAAGGTTTATATCTGGCATACAGCGAAGACGGTTACAACTGGAAAGGTTTAGAAGGCTCATTCTTAAAACCAGAAATCGGAGCCAGTAAAATCATGCGTGATCCGTCTATAACCAGAGGAGCAGACGGAACATACCACATGGTTTGGACAACCGATTGGAAAGGCGGAAATGGTTTCGGTTACGCAAGTTCAAAAGACTTGATGCATTGGTCAGAACAACAATATATTCCAGTAATGAAAAACGAGCCTGAAGTAATAAACGTTTGGGCACCTGAGATTTTTTATGATGATGTGAAAAAGGAATACATTATTATTTGGGCATCAACAATTCCGTTTAGATTTCCAAAAGGTGTAGAAGAAGAGAAAAACAACCACAGAATGTATTACGTAACGACCAAGGATTTCAAAACTTTTTCGGATACAAAATTATATTACGACCCTGGTTTCAGTGTAATTGACTGTGTGATTGTCAAAAAAGGAAAGAAAGATTATGTTTTGGTTTTGAAAGACAACACAAGACCAATGCGAAACATAAAAGTAGCTTTCGGAAAATCGCCTTTAGGTCCGTTTGAGAAAAGCTCAGAGCCTTTAACCGAATATTTATCAGAAGGTCCAACGGTTGTAAAAGTCGGTAAAAACTGGTTGTTGTATTATGATAATTACGGTTCAAAAAATTATAAAGCTTTAAGCACCACAGATTTTGTTCATTTTGAAGATGTTTCATCTAAAATTAGTCTTCCAGAAGGTCATAAACACGGAACGATTACAACAATTTCAAGCGAAGTTTTAAAAGGATTAATTGATAAAAAATAAAAGATAAAGCCACAGATTACACAGATTATAATGATTTTTACTATTGAAATTTAATTAGAAAATAAATCTGCGTAATCTGCAAAATCTGCGAGAGTAATTTTTTCCCGCATATTTTGCAGATCAAGCAGAAAAAAATCTTTTTAATCTGTGAAATCTGTGGCAAAAAAATAAAATACCAATGATTACTTTCCAAAACATAAAAACCAACATCATCACTACAGCCACATTTCTTTTGGTTGGTACAGCTGTAAATGCTCAAAACGACACTGTTCGTTATGTTGGTAAAACACTTTCAAACATCGATTACCATCACGGAATGTTAAGTCCTGCAGTTGGAGTTCACACGACACAAATCATGCGTGCAAGTCGCGAACATCCAGAAAAAGCAGATGGTTTTGGATGGACGTACAATCACCAGCCGATGATGGCGTATTGGAATAATACTTTTTATCTGCATTATTTAAGCGACCCTTCTGGAGAACACATTCCACCGAGTCAGACTTTAATTATGAGTTCTAAAGACGGTGTAACTTGGACAAAACCAGAAGTTATTTTCCCTATTTACCGAATTCCTGACGGCTGGAAAAAAGAGGGCGTAGAAGGTGTTGCCAAAAATCTGGATGCGATTATGCATCAAAGAATGGGATTCTATACTTCAAAAGACAAACGACTTTTTGCTTTGGCGTATTACGGAATCGCAATGGATGAAAAAGACGATCCAAATGATGGAAAAGGAATTGGTCGTGTCATTCGTGAAATCAAAAAAGACGGAAGTTTTGGCGAAATCTATTTCATCAGATACAATAAAACTTGGGATAAATCGAAATCTAAATTTCCATTTTATACCGCTTCAAAAGACAAAGGATTAAAAAAAGCCTGCGAAGAAATTTTATCGAATCCGTTGATGTTACAGCAATGGGTTGAAGAAGCCGATCGCGATGACGAATTAATTCCGTTACAGAAACCATACAAAGCTTTTAGCTATTATCATTTAGCAAACGGAAATGTGGTTGGTTTATGGAAACATGCATTAACTTCAATCAGTAGAGATGGAGGAAAATCTTGGGATTATATGCCTTTGCGCGCGCCAGGTTTTGTAAACAGCAATGCTAAAATCTGGGGACAAAAAACATCAGATAACCGTTATGCTACGCTTTATAATCCATCAGAATATCGTTGGCCTTTAGCAATTTCGACAAGTGATGACGGATTGAATTATAAAGATTTATTATTGGTTCATGGAGAAGTGAGTCCGATGCGTTATGGCGGAAATTACAAATCTGCAGGACCTCAATATGTACGCGGTATCACAGAAGGCGACGGAACTCCGCCAGACGGAAAAATCTGGGTAGGTTACAGCGTAAATAAGGAAGATATATGGGTGGCGTCGATTCCAGTTCCGGTAACTTCGGTAGTAACAGAACAAGCAAATGATGTTTTCAATAATCTTCCAAACGGAGAAGAATTGAAAATGTGGAATACTTACGATCTTTCTTGGGCATCCACAAAAATCGAAAAGAAGGCCGATGGTAAAAAATGGCTGACTTTAAGAGATCAGGATTATTTTGATTATTCTCGTGCGGAAAGAGTAATTCCTTTCACATCAAAAATGGAAGCTGTTTTCACTGTAATGCCAGAACAGAATAATCATGGTTTATTGCAGATTGAATTCCAAAATAAACAAGGCTTGCCATCAGTACGACTAATTTTTGATTCTGACGGAGAATTAAAAGTGAAAAACGGCGCTCGTTTGAGTTCCGTTGCGAAATACGAAGCAAACAAAGCGTATAAAATCACAGTTAAATTAGATGCTAAGAACCGTCAATACACTATAAAAGTAAACGACGGAAAAGAATCAACAAAGATATTTTATGCGCCAACAGATGGTTTTGAAAGAATTATGTTCCGCACAGGAGAGCAAAGACATAATCCAAATCCAGATACAGCGCCAGACACAGAAGATTACGATGACCTGCCTCAAACCGGAAAGCAAATCCCAGAAGCGGTATTCAATATTGAATCTTTGGTAACTAAAAAATTATAAAAAGAAATAGCCACGAATTCACGAATTTATTTTTTTCTGTCACAGATTAAAATGATTTCACAGATTAATCGAATTAATATTTCGGTATAAATTCGAAAAATCAAACACAAAGAAAAATTAGAGTTAATTCGTGAATTCGTGGCGAAAAAAAATATAAAAGTGAAGTTTTTCAAAAGCATAATAGTAACCGCATTCCTTTTAGTAACCTTAGTTTCTAAAGGACAAATTCTGCCTGTACGCTTAACAACTGAAATGGCTGAAAATCCATTAGCAGTTGTAGAGAATCAACCAAAATTAAGCTGGCAATTAATTTCAAAAGAATCCAACGCGTCGCAAGTCGCTTATTTGATTTTAGTAGCTTCTTCGGAAGAAAAATTAAATAATGATGATGGAGACATCTGGAATACAGGAAGAGTTAATACCGATAAAAACTTGCACATTGTTTACAACGGAAAACCTTTAAAAAACGAAACCAAATATTTCTGGAAAGTTAAAGTTTGGAATCAAGCTGGAAAAGTTTCAAAATGGAGTAGAAATGCTTCTTTTAGAACGGCGCCTTTAGAATCAGATTTAAATCCAACTTGGATTGGGGCGATTACAAAAGCAGACAGTCATTTACCTGAAGGAAGAACGTATCACACAGCGACTTATAACAGAGAAAAGAAGAATTCGTTTATCAATGCTTCAGATTCATTGTCAAGAAGAAGTATCATGCTTCGTAAACCTTTCGAAGTAGAAAAAGCAGTCAAAGAAGCTGTTGTTTACATTTCAGGTTTAGGACATTATGAATTAACCATCAACGGGAAAAAAGTTGGAAATAGCCAGTTTGCTCCACTTTGGACAGATTATGATAAAACGGTTAATTACAATGTTTACGAATTAAGCGCAAAAGATTTTCAAAAAGGCGATAACGTAGTTGGCGTTCTGTTAGGAAACGGAATGTACAATACGCTGGCTGAAAGATATACCAAATTCTTTGTAAGTTTTGGTCCGCCGACTTTGTTTTTCAAAATGAAAATCAAATATAATGATGGTTCAGAAGAAATTGTAAAGTCAGATAAGACTTGGAAATACAGCAAAAGTCCGATTACGTACAACAGTATTTTTGGTGGAGAAGACTACAATGCGAACTTAGAACAAAAAGGCTGGGGAAATAAAGGTTTCAAAGATAGAGATTGGAAAAAAGTTGTGGTTCAGGAAGCTCCAAAAGGTGTTTTAAGACCTCAGACCGCACCGCCAGTTACAATTCAAAAAGAATATGAAGTTAAAACGGTAAAAGAGCTGAAACCTAATTTCTATGTCTTTGATATGGGACAAAATCTTTCTGGATTTCCAACCATCAAAGTAAAAGGAAAAAGAGGACAATCAATTCGTGTTTGGGTTGCTGAAGGATTAAATGAAGAAGGCACAATCGCGCAGGGAAGGTCTGGAAAACCATATTACTACGACTACACTTTAAAAGGTGACGGAATAGAAGAATGGACGCCAAGATTTAGTTTCTATGGTTATCAATACGTTCAAATTGAAAACATTAATTACAAAGACGCTAAAAATGCGGAGTTTCCAACTTTAGTAGATTTAAAATCAAATTTCATTTACAATTCGGCTGGAGAAGCGGGAAGTTTTGCATGTTCAAATGAGATTTTTAATAAAACACACGAACTGATTAACAACTCAATAAAGAGTAATTTCCAAAGCGTTTTCACCGATTGTCCGCAACGTGAAAAATTAGGTTGGTTAGAAGAAATTCAGTTGAATGGACCAGGATTGATGTTCAATTATAATCTGCAGAATTTCCTTCCAGCAACAATGCAGAACATTTCTGATTCACAAAGAGATAATGGTTTGATTCCTAGTATTGTGCCAGAATACATAATTTTTGGTGGCGATTTTACAGATTCTCCAGAATGGGGCGTTACAGGAGTTATTCTGCCTTGGATGTATTACGAGTATTACGGAGACGCTTCATTATTAGAGAAATATTTTCCAATAATGAAAAAGTATGTCGATTATCTAGAAACAAAAGCCACCAATCACATCGTTTCTCACGGATTAGGGGATTGGTACGATTACGGAACCCATGCAGCTGGATATTCAAAAAACAGTCCGATTGCGCTTTCTGCGACTTCACATTATTATTACGGAGCTTATTTGACAGCTAAAGCCGCTAAATTATTAGGCAAAACGGAAGATTTTGAAAAATACGAAACATTAGCTTCTGAAATTAAAACTACTTTCAACGCGGCATTTTTCAATCCAGAAACCAAACAATACGGAACTAATAGTCAGTTTAGTAATTCGGTTCCAGTTTTTATGGATATTGTAGAGCCTCAGTACAAAGAAGCGGTTATGCAGAATTTACTGGCTGATATCAAAGAAAAAGGAGATCGTTTGACAACAGGAGATGTTGGAAATCGCTATTTATTCCAGACTTTGGCTAGAAATGGCGAAAACGAAACGATGTACAGAATGCACAATCATTACGATGCGCCGGGTTATGGTTTTCAGATTAAATTTGGCTTGACCACTTTAACGGAACAATGGGATCCAACAAAAGGAAATTCATGGAATCACTTTATGTTGGGACAAATAGAAGAATGGTTTTACCAAAGTTTAGCCGGAATTGTGTCTGATCCTGAAAAACCGGGTTTCAAACATTTCTTTATTCAGCCGGAAGTGGTTGGCGATATGACTTTCGCGAAAGCGGATTATCAATCGGTTTATGGAAAAATCGCTTCTTCTTGGGAGAAAAAAGACGGTAAGTTTATTTTGAATGTTAGAATTCCCGTGAATACAACTGCGACAATAAAATTGCCCGTTTCTAAAAATTCAGAAATAAGAATTGATGATAAGAAGGTTAGAGCAGATTTTAATCAAAAAGATAAAAAACCGACTTTAGAATTAGGATCTGGAAGTTATACAATAGAATGCAAAATATAATGGAACGCGGATGACACTGATTCGCTTTCGCGAAAACGCTGATTAACACGGATTTTTTCTTTTTTTTAATAACAAAAAAATCCGTTTTTTATCGGCGTATTTACGAAGTAAATCCATTTCATTAGCGTACTAACACACAACAATATTAAAATGAAGAATATTAAATACATCATCTTAGTTTCGATTTTTGCTTTGACATTTGCGAATGCACAAAGCACTTCTGATACCAATTTTAGAAAACCGGTATCAGAAACTTTAAAGAAAATCGAAACGCTTTTTAAAGTAACAATCAACGATGACAGAGGTTTATTAAAAGGAAAAGAACTGGATTATGCCGATTGGAGAATTGAACCGGGAAATCTGCCGCTTTCGTTGACTAATATTTTGGCTCCATTCGAATTGATGTATTTCAAACAGCCGGATGGAACGTACATCATTCGTAAATATGAAAACCATAAAGTTTCAGTCGATAAAGGAAAAGAACGTTTATTTTATTTAGAAAGCCTTTATTCGACTAAAGAACAATGGGAAAAACGCAAAATGGAGTTAAAAGCTTGTATGATTGAATCATTTGGTTTGGATAAGGCGCCCCCTACACCTAAGTCTAAACCACTTTTAACTCCAAAGAGAATCTACAAAGACTACAGTGTTGAAAATATAGCTTTGGAAATATTACCAGGGGTTTACGCGACGGGTTCGATTTATAAACCGTATCCACTAAATAAAAAAGCTGCTGTTATTCTAACTCCCGACGGACATTTTGGCGACGGAAGATATAGAAAAGACGAGCAGTACAGATGTGCGATGATGGCCAAAATGGGAGCAATTGTTGTAGGTTATGACTTATTTGCTTGGGGAGAATCGCTATTGCAGTTTCCTGAAGAAACGCACAGAAACAGCATTGCATCGACAGTTCAGGTTTTGACAGGAATTCGTTTTTTGGATTATTTGGCAACCGTAAAAAATGCTGATATGACAAGAGTTGGAGTGACAGGAGGTTCTGGCGGAGGTTCGCACACGATGTTTTTAGCAGCGATTGATGATCGTGTAAAAGTTTCAGCTCCTGTTGTAATGGTTTCATCTCACTTTTCAGGCGGATGTCCATGCGAAAGCGGGCGCGGAGTTCATTTATGCGGAAACGGAACAAACAATGCCGAAATCTCTGCCATGATGGCTCCAAAACCGCAATTGATTGTTTCAGATGGAAAAGATTGGACATTGGCAGTTCCAGAATTAGAGTTTCCGTTCATTCAAAGAACGTATGAATTATACGGCAAGAAAGATTTAGTAGAAAACGCTCATTTTGCAAAAGAAGGACACGATTTCGGAATCTCGAAACGTATGGCTTTATATCCGTTTATGGCGAAATATCTAAATTTAGATTTGAATAAAGTGAAGAACGACAAAGGCGAAATTGATGAATCGACTTGTGTAATTGAACCAAAAGAAAAGCTTTTTGTTTTTGGAGATAAAGGAGAAAAACTGCCGAAAAATGCTCTAAAAGACATCAACAAATTATATGAAATGTTCGGAGAAAAAAATCTGAAGGTTTATGAAGTGAAAAAATAGCCACGAATTACACGAATTGGCACGAATTATTTTTTGCCACAGATTAAAAGGATTAAAAAGGATTAAAAAGGATTTTTTTTATCTGCCTGATCTGCTAAATCTGCGAGAGTAAAAATTTTTCCCGCAGATTCAGCAGATTTTAATCAGTGGAAATCCTTTAATCTGTGGCTAAGAATAAAAAAAGAAATTAGCGCGAATTAGTGTAATTCGTGGCAAAAGAAAAATATATCTATGAAGTTTAAAATTAAAATCACTGCAATCTGTCTTGGGATTTTTTCGCTGACTGCAACAGCACAAAATGATCTGAAATTATGGTACGATAAACCAGCAGCCATCTGGAATGAAGCTTTACCGTTAGGTAACGGACGTTTGGGGGCCATGGTTTTTGGAGACCCAGCAGTAGAGCGTTTACAATTGAACGAAGAAACCATTTGGGCAGGTTCTCCAAACAGCAATGCACATACAAAATCAATTGAGGCTTTGCCAAAAGTAAGACAGCTTATTTTTGACGGAAAATTCGATGAAGCGCAAGATTTGGCTACGAAAGATATCATGTCGCAGACCAATGACGGAATGCCCTATCAAACATTCGGAAGCGTTTATATTTCATTCAATGGACATCAAAAATATACGGATTATTACAGAGATTTAGACATCAGCAATGCGACGGCTAAAGTAAAATACAAAGTAAATGGCGTTGAATTTACAAGAGAAATTCTAACTGCATTTTCAGATCAGGTCATTGTGGTGAAACTTTCTGCAAGCAAACCAGGTCAGATTACATGTAACGTTTTCATGAACAGCCCGATTGATAAAACAGTGGCTTCTACAGAAGGAAATCAAATTATACTTTCGGGAGTTGGAACTAACTTTGAAGGCGTAAAAGGAAAAGTAAAATTTCAAGGAAGACTTACGGCTAAAAACAAAGGCGGAGAAATCGATGCGAGTAACGGTGTTTTAAGCATCAGCAAAGCTGATGAAGTTGTTTTATACATTTCGATTGCAACTAATTTTAAAAACTACCAAGATATATCTGGAGATGAAATTGCAAAAAGCAAATCATTTTTAGATCAGGCTTTGCCAAAAAGTTTCGACGAAATCAAAAAAGCACATGTTGATTATTATCAAAAATTCTTCAACAGAGTTTCTTTAGATTTAGGTTCAAATGAATTGATTAAGAAACCAACAAACGAAAGAATTAGAGATTTTTCGAAACAATTCGATCCGCAGTTGGCAGCTTTATATTTCCAGTTTGGACGTTATCTTTTAATTTCAAGCTCACAGCCAGGCGGACAGCCAGCGAATTTGCAAGGAATTTGGAATGATATGGTAACACCGCCTTGGGATAGTAAATACACAACAAACATCAATGCCGAAATGAATTACTGGCCAGCGCAAGTAACCAATCTTCAGGAAATGCACGAACCATTTGTTCAAATGGCAAAAGAATTAAGTGTAACAGGTGCAGAAACAGCTAGAATGATGTACAATGCCAGCGGATGGGTTTTACATCATAACACCGATATTTGGCGCGTAACAGCTCCAGTAGATTCAGCTGCTTCTGGAATGTGGCCAACTGGTGGCGCTTGGGTTTGTCAGGATTTATGGGAAAGATATTTATATACAGGAGATAAAAAGTATTTAGCAGAGATTTATCCGATAATGAAAGGTGCTGCCGATTTCTTTTTGGATTTCATGATTGTAGATCCAAACACTGGATATTTGGTTGTAGTTCCTTCAAGTTCTCCTGAAAATACACACGCTGGCGGAACAGGAAAAGCGACAATTGCGTCAGGAACAACAATGGATAATCAGTTGGTTTTTGACTTGTTTACGCACGTTATGGAAGCTTCTGCATTGGTTTCACCTGATGCGGCTTATGTAAAAAAAGTTAGCGATGCTTTGGCAAAAATGCCTCCAATGAAAATTGGAAAACACAATCAGTTACAAGAATGGCAAGACGATTGGGATAATCCGAAAGACAATCACAGACACGTTTCGCATTTGTACGGATTATATCCAAGTAATCAGATTTCACCAATAAAAACTCCAGAATTATTTGAAGCTGCTAAACAATCTTTGATTTACAGAACAGACGAATCTACAGGTTGGTCAATGGGTTGGAAGGTGAATTTATGGGCGAGATTATTAGATGGAAATCACGCATATAAATTGATTCAGGATCAATTACATTTAGTTACGGCTGACCAAAGAAAAGGTGGAGGAACATATCCGAATATGTTAGATGCGCATCAGCCTTTTCAAATTGATGGAAATTTTGGTTGCACGGCTGGTTTTGCCGAAATGTTGATGCAAAGTCAGGAAGATGTGATTCAGTTATTGCCTGCTTTGCCAACGGTTTGGAAAGACGGAAGTGTAAAAGGTTTAGTAACAAGAGGTGGTTTCGTAATTGATATGACTTGGAAAAATAATAAAGTTTCGACTTTAAAAATCTATTCGAAAATTGGAGGAAACTGCCGTTTAAAAGTAGAAAATACGTTAAGCGGTTCTTCAATCAAAAAAGCAAAAGGTAAAAATACAAATCCGTTGTTTTATGATGTTGAAGTGAAGAAACCAATTATTTCAAGCGAAGCTAAACTAGAAAAAGTAAAACTGCCAAATTACAATATTTACGATGTGAATATGAAAGCAGGACAGACTTATACTTTTACAGGAAATTAAAAATATTTTAAAACCATATAAGAAGTGATATAAGAAAATATAAAGTAATGCTTAATTGAGCTTATATTACTTATATGGTTTAACTTTAAAAGATTGAATTTTAAATGTTGACAAATTTCAAACATAAAATAATAGCCCTTTCCATCGTAATTACGTGTTTAAACAGCAGTTGCAAATCGGGTGCGGGACATTCTCAGGGAAAATCGGCTATTTTAAAAGAAAAAGATTTCAAACATTATGTTGATTATTTCAACAAGATGGAAGATGAAAACTTAAAATTTGCCATTCCGAATGACAGTGCTTGGGCTTGGATGGAAAAGAATATTCCGTTGTTTGAATGTCCACAACAAAATTTTGAGGAGATTTATTATTATCGTTGGTGGACGGCTCGAAAACACATCAAGAAAACACCTCTTGGTTTTGGAATTACAGAGTTTTTGGTAGATCGTTCGTACGCAGATAAATACAATTTGATTGCTTGTGCTGTGGGGCATCATATCAATGAGTTTAGATGGGTTCATGATCCGAAGTATATTGAGCAGGATGTGAAAATCTGGTACAGAGGCAATGAGGGAAAACCGATGAACAAATTGTATAAATTCAGCAGTTGGACAGCCGATGCTTTGTACAATCGTTATTTGGTGAATAAAGATGAAAAAATCTTATTGGATTTGTATCCAGACATGATTACAGATTATGCTGTTTGGGAGAAAGACCGTCAGCGTAAGGATGGTTTGTTTTGGCAACATGATGTAAAAGATGGAATGGAAGAATCCTTAAGTGGCGGACGTAAAGTGCAAAATGCAAGACCAACGATTAACAGTTATATGTTTGGAAATGCTATTGCGATTTCTAAAATGGCTGCCATGAAAGGCGATAAAGAAGTGGAAACAAAATTCAAAGCTAAAGCAGATGCCTTACAACAATTAGTGGAAACGAAATTGTGGAATAAGAAAAGTGAGTTTTTTGAGACTTTCACAGAAAAAGATACATTGGCACAAGTTCGCGAGGCCATCGGATTTATTCCGTGGTATTTTAATCTTCCTGAAAAAGGAAAAGGATTTGAAAAAGCCTGGGAACAAGTGAAAGATGAAAAAGGATTTTCGGCTCCTTTTGGTTTAACAACAGCTGAAAGAAGAAGTCCGCGTTTTAGAACTCACGGAACGGGAACTTGTGAGTGGGATGGTGCCATTTGGCCTTTTGCCACTTCGCAAACTTTGACAGCTATGGCGAATGTTTTAAACGGTTACAGTCAGAATTTTGTTGGAAAACCAGATTATTTCAAACAAATGGAATTGTATGTTCAATCTCAGTATTACAGAGGAAAACCTTATATTGGCGAATATTTAGACGAAACGACTGGATATTGGTTAATGGGCGACAAAGAAAGAAGCCGTTATTACAATCACTCGACTTTTAATGATTTAATGATTACAGGATTAGTTGGTTTACGCCCGAGAGCTGATGAAAAAATTGAAGTAAATCCGTTGATTCCACAAGAAAAATGGGATTGGTTTTGTTTAGATAATGTTTTATATCACGGCAATATTATCACCATTTTTTGGGACAAAACGGGAGAAAAATATAAAAAAGGAAAAGGTTTTAGAATTTTCAAAAACGGAAAAGAAATTGCGTTTTCTGAGAAATTGGAACGAATAATTTCTAAGTAGATATTCGCCACAGATTTCACAGATTAAACGGATTTTACGCTGAGTTTCTCTCTCATTTTTGTCATTTCGACGAAGGAGAAATCTCCGCGAGAAACTCCATAAAGATTGGCGATATTCTGTATAGAGCTTCTTACGGAGATTTCTCCTTCGTCGAAATGACAATACTTTGGCTTAAAAAAGAAAAAATATATACTTAAAAGGTTTTAAAAACCTGTTAGGATAAAAATAATACTATGAAAAAGTTTTTTTTACATCTTACCTTAATCATTTCACTCTTCGCAACTTCGGCGAAAGCCCAAAACAAAATCATTGTAAGTGATTTAAAATGTGAAATGCTGACCAATCCCGAAGGAATTGACGTTTTACAACCAAGATTAAGCTGGAAAATAAAAGCTGATGTAAATGATGTAAAACAAACTGCCTATCAAATTATAGCTTCTTCAAGTTTAGAAAAACTAAATGCCGGAAATGGTGATTTATGGGATAGCGGAAAAGTACAAAGTGATGCTTCTGTAAATGTAATTTATAACGGAAAAAAATTAAAAGACCGTCAAGATGTTTTTTGGAAAGTAATTGTTTTTGCGAATAAAGAAGAAATCCAATCGAAAGAAAATGCACATTTCAGCATTGGGATTTTGACTTATGCAGATTGGAAATCAACACGATGGATTGGTTATGAAAAAACTTCTCCAGGTGATAGTATTTCGCAGTATTCAAGATTGTCGGCGCGTTATCTTCGAAAAGAAATCAGTCTTAAAAAGAAAGTCAAAAATGCCAAGGTGTATATCATGGGAATGGGCTTGTATGAGTTGTACATTAACGGAAATAAAATTGGAGATCAAGTTTTGGCTCCTGTTCCGACCGATTATACGAAGAATGTAAAATACAATGTTTTTGATGTGACTTCGCAGTTGCAAGAAGGCAAAAACATGTTGGGAACGATTTTAGGAAATGGACGTTTTTTTACGATGCGTCAGGATTATAAACCGTATAAAATCAAAACTTTTGGTTACCCGAAAATGGCTTTGCAGTTATTTGTGGAATATACTGATGGAAGTAAAGACGTTATCAGAACCGATGACACGTGGAAAATCACAACCGACGGACCAATTTTATCAAACAACGAATACGACGGAGAAGAATATGACGCCCGCAAAGAAATGAAAGGTTGGAACAGTGTAAATTTCGATGATAAAAAATGGCTTTCTGCCGAATATGTTCAGGAACCGGGCGGATTTTACGAAGGACAGATGTCGGCGAATATGAAAGTGAAGCGTGAAGTAAAACCGATTTCGATAAAACAAACGCCAAAAGGAACTTATATCTTAGATATGGGACAAAATATGGTGGGTTGGTTGCAATTGAAAGTCAAAGGAAATAAAGGCGATAAAATCACCATGAAATTTGCTGAATCGCTTCAGACAGATGGTTCGTTATACATTGCTAATTTACGTGATGCGAAAACTACGGATATTTATACTTTAAAAGGCGAAGGAGAGGAAGTTTGGGAACCTCGTTTTGTTTTTCATGGATTTAGATTTGTCGAAATTTCAGGATTTACCACAAAAGCAACTTTAGAAAATTTTGTTGGAAAAGTCGTTTATGATGACATTCAGACAACTGGAACTTTTGATTCATCAAACCCAATCATGAACCAGATTTTTAAGAATGCTTGGTGGGGAATTAGTGGGAATTATAAAGGAATGCCAATCGATTGTCCGCAAAGAAATGAGCGTCAGCCTTGGTTGGGAGATAGAACAACAGGCGCTTATGGCGAAAGTTTTTTATTCGACAATAATACTTTATACGCAAAATGGTTAGACGATATTAAAAATTCGCAAACTATTGATGGCGGACTTCCTGATGTTGCACCAGCTTTTTGGCGTTATTATGGCGATAATGTCACTTGGCCAGGAACTTATATTACGGTTGCCGATATGTTGTATCAACAATTTGGAGATGCAAAAGTGGTCGAAAAACAATATCCATACATGAAAAAATGGATGGATTATATGGAAGAAACTTATCTGGTTAACGATTTAATGACCAAAGATAAATACGGAGATTGGTGCGTTCCGCCAGAATCTCTAGAATTAATTCGTTCGAAAGATCCTGCTCGTTTAACGGATGGAGAATTGATTTCAAGCGCGTTTTATTACCAGCTTTTAAACATCATGAAGAAGTTTGCTGTGATTTCAAATGCAGAAAAGGACATCCAGCATTATGAAGAATTGGCTTCTAGAATAAAAAAAGCATTCAATGCCAAGTATTTAAATAAAGATAAAAATAGTTACGCGAATAATACGGTAACCGCCAATTTATTGCCTTTAACTTTCGGAATGGTTCCAGACGGACTTCAAACCAAAATATTCGAAAATTTGGCGCACGAAGTTGAAGTAACGAAAAACGGTCATGTAAGTACAGGTGTTATCGGAACACAGTTTTTAATGCGAACGTTAACCAATTTCGGTCGTGGTGATTTGGCTTTCAAATTAGCATCAAACAAAACCTATCCAAGTTGGGGTTACATGGTTGAAAACGGTGCAACCACGATTTGGGAACTTTGGAACGGAAATACCGCAGATCCAGCAATGAACTCGCAAAACCACGTTATGCTTTTGGGCGATTTATTGATTTGGTATTACGAAAATATGGCGGGAATCAAAAGCAATCCTGAAACTCCGGGCTTCAAACAAATTATCATGAAACCAGATTTCAATGCTGGATTGACTTATGTAAATGCTTCTTACGAATCGGTTTATGGCTTAATTAAAAGTGATTGGAAAAAGGATAAAAAAGCTTTAGTTTGGAATATTACAATTCCTGCGAATACTTCTGCTGTTGTGTATCTTCCAGCGAATGGTATTTCGGCTGTTTCAATCAATAAACAGAAGCTGGATAAGACTTCTTATGCATATTCTAAAGACAAAAATCAGATTATCGTTACACTTTCGTCAGGAAATTATGCGATAAACGTTAAATAAGCTGCATTTTTAGTATTTCGGGACAGTACAGGATGCATTGTTAATTTTTTAGTGTTATTTTTACACTTAATAAATATTTTTACCTAAAAAAATGTTAGGTATATATTTATAGTCGAAAAAAATAATTCATAATACAATTAAGAATGAAGATAACAAAATTAGCATTTGTCTTGTTTGGACTTTTCCTTTTAGGAAGTTGTAAGTCGGCTTTAGAAAAAAAGACTTGGAAAGAAGGAATTCTCGTAGATCAATTTGTTTACGATAAAGCGCCTTATCCATCTTGCCACGCGATTACAATTGTCGAAGCTACAAATGGTGATTTAGTTGCTTCTTGGTTTGGAGGAACTCACGAAAGAAATCCTGACGTTTGTATTTACGTTGCCATCAAACCAAAAGGGAGCGATACTTGGAATGAAGGCGTAAAAGTTGCTGACGGTGTTATGAAAGAAGGGCCAAGATTACCAACTTGGAATCCAGTTTTATATCAAATTCCGGGTGGCGATTTAATGCTTTTCTACAAAATCGGACCAAAGCCATCTGAATGGTGGGGCGTAATCAGAACTTCATCTGATGGCGGAAAAACATGGTCTGAAGCTAAAAAAATGCCTGATGGTTTCTTAGGACCAATCAAAAATAAACCTGTTTTATTAAGCAACGGAACTTTATTATGTCCCTCAAGTATCGAAGGTGACGGCTGGAGACTTCGTATGGAATCTACTCCAGATTTCGGAAAAACTTGGGTAATGGGCGATACTCTTCCAAGAGGAAAACAAAAAATCAATGCGATTCAGCCGAGTATTTTATTCCACAAAGATGGAAGCATTCAAGCAATCGGAAGAACCAGAAATAGAGCAATTTTCAGCACTTTCTCAAAAGACAACGGAAAAACTTGGTCGGATGTTGAGTTAATTGGACTTCCAAATAATAACTCAGGAACGGATGCGGTAACTTTAAAAGATGGAAGACATTTGTTAGTTTACAATCACGTTCTTCCTCCAGGAAAAGAAGCAAAAGGACCAAGAACGCCTTTGAATGTTTCGGTTTCTAAAGACGGAATTCACTGGAATGCAGCTTTGGTTTTAGAAGATTCAAAAATCAGCCAATATTCTTATCCTTCGATGATTCAAGGTTCAGACGGAATGGTGCATATCGTGTACACTTGGAGAAGAGAAAAACTGAAATATGTAAAAGTTGATCCAAGTAAATTAGTAGCGCTTCCTATCAAAAATGGTGTTTGGCCAGGTGAAGAAGGAAAAGTGGTGACAGCTGTAAAAGCGGAAGAAGAGTAAAAATATAAGCCACAGATTAAAAGGATTAAAAATGATTTTTATTCTCATTAATCTCCAAAATCTGCTTAATCTGCGAGAGTAAAATTTTTTCCCGCAGATTCAGCAGATTCAGCAGATTTTTTAATCCAAATAATCCTTTAAATCTGTGGCAGAAAAAAATATAAACATGAAATCTAAAAAACATTTATTAATTGCAATGTTTGTTGTTCTATCAACAACATTCAACAGCTGTGCAACGGCTCAGTCCTCCAACAAAAAGCAAAAATATAAAGTGGCGGTTTGCGACTGGATGATTTTAAAAAGACAAAAACTAGGTTCTTTTGCTTTAGCAGCTGAAATAAAAGCAGACGGAATCGAACTAGACATGGGAGGTCTAGGAAACAGACCAACTTTTGACAGCAAATTAGGCGATCCTGTAGAAAGACAAAAATTCTTAGATAAGTCAAAAGAAACGGGAGTTGGAATGAGTTCGATTGCCATGTCTGGATTTTACGCGCAATCATTTGCTACAAGAGAGATTACGCCAATGATTAACGATTGTATCAAAGCGATGAAAGATATGAACGTAAAAGTGGCGTATTTACCATTAGGAACACAAACGGATTTGGTTAAGAATCCAGAATTACGTCCAGAAGTAATTAAGAGATTGCAATGGGCAGGAAAAGAAGTTGGGAAAATTGGAGGTGTAATCGCAATTGAAACTTCGTTAAGCGCGACAGAAGAGAAAAAACTTTTAGACGAAGTTGGTTCAAAATACATTAAAAGTTCTTTCAATTTTGCGAATGCTTTAGACAACAAAAGAGATATTTCGTCAGAATTAAAGATTTTAGGCAAGAAATATTTAGCTCAGATTCACGCTTCAAACACCGATCAGTTTTGGTTAGAAAACGATCCAGCGATTGATATGCCAAAAATCAAACAAACTTTGGACGAAATGAAATGGAGCGGTTGGCTGATTGTAGAACGTTCAAGAGACATTAATCAGGTGCATAACGTAAAAGCCAATTACGGAGCAAACGTAGCTTATTTGAAGAAAATTTTCCAGAATTAAATAAAGAATATTAGCCATAGATTAAAGGATTAAAAGGATTTAAGTAATCTGTGAAAATCATTTAATCTGTGGCAAAAAAAATCATTTTTGTCATTTCTACGAAAGGAGACCCGATCGATAGCGAATAGGCGAAGCAAATCACACTAGAATTTCCGTAAAGTATATCGCCAATCTTTGTCGATTCCCGAGTGAGATTTCTCGTTCCTCGAAATGACAAACTTAACGGGAATTCCCAATGAATAAAAAACAGCATACTATGAAATATTTACAATTACTTTTTTTATGTCTTTACGTTTCTTTCGCGACTGCGCAAAACATTACTATTGTTAGTGATGCCACTTCGCCAAGAGCAAAATTTGGAGCAGAAAAATTATCAGAAACGCTTTCTGCAAAAGGCTTTACAGTTGCTTCTGCAGATAAATTAAAAAGTTCAAAAGAGAAAGTAATTGTTATTGGAGAAAAAGGAACTGACTTTTGGAAAAAGAATGCTAAAAGTGCTAAAATCGACGATAGTAAATTAACGAAGAAAGAAGGTTTCTTAATTCGCACTCAAAAAAATATAATTTACATTGAAGGATCAGATGCAAGTGGAACTCTTTATGGAGCATTAGAATTAGCGGATAGAATCAAAACTTCTGGTCAGCTTCCATCAGAAATTAATATTGATGATAGTCCAGAAATGGTGTTGCGTGGCGCTTGTATCGGAATGCAGAAACCGGTTTATCTTCCAGGACGTGATGTTTACGAATATCCGTACACACCAGAAACTTTTCCATGGTTTTACGATAAAGCACTTTGGATTAAATACTTAGATATGTTGGTAGAAAACCGTATGAACTCTTTGTATTTATGGAACGGACACCCATTTGCTTCTTTAGTAAAATTGAAAGAATATCCGTTTGCGGTTGAAGTAAGCGATGAAGACTTTAAAAAGAACGAAGAAATTTATAAATTCCTAACAGTTGAGGCGAATAAAAGAGGAATCTGGGTAATTCAGATGTTCTATAACATTATTGTTTCTAAGCCTTTTGCAGAGCATTATAACATTAAAACACAAGATCGTTCTAGACCAATCACGCCTTTGTTGTCTGATTATACTAGAAAATCTATTGCCGCTTTTATCGAAAAATATCCAAACGTTGGTTTAATGGTTTGTTTGGGAGAAGCAATCAATACGGTTGATGATGACGTAGAATGGTTTACCAAAACGATTATTCCGGGTGTTCGTGATGGTTTGCAAGCATTAGGAAAAACAGAAGAACCACCGATTATCTTGCGTTCTCACGATACCGACGGGCCTTTGGTGATGGAAAAATCGCTTCCATTATACAAAAACCTTTATACAGAAAGTAAATATACAGGAGAATCTTTAACGACTTATACACCAGGTGGACCTTGGGGAGAAACGCACAAGCAATTGAGCGCTCTAAAATCAATTCATATTGAGAACGTTCACATTTTGGCAAACTTAGAACCTTTCAGATACGGTTCTCCAGATTTTATCCAAAAAACGGTAAAAGCAATGCACAGCGTACACGGAGCCAATGCATTACACTTATATCCGCAAGCTTCTTATTGGGATTGGCCATATTCTGCTGATAAAACAAAATCGGGCGAACGTTTATTAGAAATGGATCGCGATTGGATTTGGTACAAAGCTTGGGCAAGATATGCTTGGGACAGCAAAAGAGACAGAAACGAAGAGGTTAAATTTTGGGATAAAGATTTAGCAGCAAAATTTGGAACGACTCAAGAAGCAGCAAATAATATTTTAAAAGCTTACGAAGAAACAGGAGAAATTGCTCCAAAAACTTTAAGACGTTTCGGAATCACAGAAGGAAACAGACAAACTTTATTATTAGGAATGTTCGAAAGCCAATTAGTGAATCCGTCGAAATGGAGAGTATATCCAGGTTTCCATGAATCTTGTGGACCAGCGGGAGAGTTGCTTTTAGAATATGCTAAAAAAGAATGGAATAAAGAGCCACATTCTGGCGAACTTCCAACGCAGATTATTGCTGAAATTACAGAGCACGGAAGATTAGCTGTTGAAGCCATCGACAAAGCCGAAGCAAGTGTAACAAAAGATAAAGAAGAATTTGCACGTCTTAAAAATGATATGCATGCTTATAAGGCTTTTGCCGATTTCTTTTCAGAAAAAGTAAAAGCTGCGTTGTTGGTTTTAAGATACAGTTATTCAAATGACATTACTGATTTAGACAAAGCAATGCCTCATTTAGAAAAAAGTTTGGAGCATTACGAATTATTGGTAAAACTAACAAAAGATACGTATTACTATGCCAACAGTATGCAGACAGCACAACGTAGAATTCCGATTGGAGGAGATGACGGAAACAATAAAACTTGGGCTGAATTATTACCTCATTATGAGCGTGAATTAGCTAATTTCAAAAGAAATCTGGACAAGTTAAAATCTTCAAAAGATGGAAAAGTAGAAAGCAAAGAAGGAAAACCTTGGAAAACGGCAGAAGTAACTTTTATTGACGAAAAACCGGGAACGTATTTAGTAAAAACTGGAACAAAAGTTTATGGAACAGATATTTCTGAATTAACAAAAATTGCTCCTGAACTTCAAAACTTAAGAGGATATTCGTTTGTAGAAAACGATCAAAATGAAAAAGGAACGCATTTGAAGTTTAGAAATACAAAAGCCGTTAAATTAGTGGTTGGCTATTTCAACTCAGATCAGAAGAGATTTTTATTGCCTCCAAGTTTAGAAACAGATGCTGCAGGAAATGCTCACGGTCAAGCTGAAGTTATTTTAGCAAGCGCAATGAATTTGAAAGATTTACCACGTGTAAATATTCATACCTACACTTTCCAGCCAGGCGAAAATAAATTAGATCTAGGAAAAGGAAAAGTATTGATTTTAGGTTTCATCGATGCTGATCAAAACATTATACCGCGTGATGTTGGATATATCGATGCAGGAGAGAAAGCAGCGGTGGATTGGTTGTTTTATTAATCTACGTTCCTGCAAGGTTTTCAAAACCTTGTAGATATAAATAAAGTTTAGAATTAAAAAGAATAATTTGGGCGTGTCCCTCCGGGTCGGGCTGTACGTTCCCGCTTTTTTTGAGGCGAAGAAAAATCGCCTCAAAAAAGAGCTCCACTGCCATCCCTCACGCGAACAAGAGTAATAAACACAATCTTGTCATCCCGAGGAACGAGGAATCTTCACAAGAAGCTCAACAAAGATTGTTGACATTTCTATGCGGAGTTACTTGCGGAGATTTCTCCTTCGTCGAAATGACAAAAAAGCGAGGGAAACTTCGTGAAATGAAAACTTAAATTACCTTATATACCTTATATGGTTTTAAAAATATGAACAGAATAGTTTTTTTTATTTTTTGTTTTTTCTCAAGTTTTTGCTCTGTTTGGAGTCAGAGCAAAAGTTCAGTTCGTAAAGAAATTTCGCTGAATTCATCTTGGGAGACCGTAATGCTGGATAATCTTCCGCTGAAAGAAGAAGATTTTGTAGAAAATCCAAAAACTGGTTCCAATTGGCAAAAGGTAAGTGTGCCTCACAATTGGGATCAGTATTATGGTTTTAGAAGAACAAAACATGGAAATTTACACGGTACCGCATGGTACAAAAAATCATTAAAACTCGATAAAACTACTGCAGGAAAAAAGCTTTTTTTGTTTTTTGAAGGCGTTAGTTCTTATGCAACAGTTTGGGTAAACGGCAAAAAAGTGGGCGAACACAAAGGTGGTCGAACCACTTTTACGCTTGATATTACCAAAGCAGTTTCTTTAGAAAAAGAAAACCAAATTTTAGTAAAAGCATCGCATCCATCCTTTATTGCAGATCTTCCGTGGGTTTGCGGTGGCTGTTCTGGCGAATGGGGATTCTCAGAAGGTTCTCAGCCAATGGGGATTTTCAGACCCGTTTCTTTAGTAGTTACAAACGATATTAGAATCGAACCTTTTGGCGTTCATATTTGGAATGACAAATCGGTTTCGAAACAAAAAGCGATTTTGCTTACGACTACAGAAATTAAAAATTACGGAAGTTCAGATCGAAATTTAATCATAGAAAATGTTCTTTTTGATGCTTCAGGAAAAAAAGTTACAAGCTCAAAAAGTACAGTTAAAAATAATGCAGGCGAATTAAAATCGGTTTTGCTGACTTTACCAGAAATTCAAAATCCGAAATTGTGGTCGCCGTCCAATCCGTATTTGTATAAATTAGTTACTTCTGTTTCTGAGAATGGAAAAGTAATCGATCAATTAACAACGCCTTACGGAATTCGTTGGGTAAGTTGGCCAGTAAGTCGTGACGGAAAAGACAATCGTTTTTTCATTAATGACGAACCTGTTTTTATAAACGGTGTTTGTGAATACGAACATCAAATTGGAAATAGTCATGCGTTTTCAGACGAACAAATTCACGCGAGAATCGAACAGATTAAAGCAGGCGGATTTAACGCTTTTAGAGAAGCACATCAGCCTCATAATTTATTATACCAAAAAGAATTAGACGAAAACGGAATCTTATTTTGGAGCCAATTTTCTGCACATATTTGGTATGATACCCCAGAATTCAAAGAAAATTTCAAAACCTTATTACGCGAGTGGGTTAAAGAGCGAAGAAACAGCCCATCGGTTGTTATGTGGGGATTGCAGAACGAAAGCACAATTCCGGCAGCATTTGCCGAAGAATGTACGCAGATTATCCGCGAAATGGATCCACTATCAGCTTCGCAAAGAATTGTGACGACTTGTAATGGAGGAGAAGGAACAGATTGGAATGTGGTTCAAAATTGGTCGGGAACCTATGGCGGAGATCCGTTGAAATATCATTTAGAAATGACGACTCAGTTGTTGAACGGAGAATATGGTGCGTGGCGTTCAGCCGATTTACATACTGAGGGCGAATTTGATCAAAAGGGGATTTTAAGTGAAAACCGTTTTTCTCAGTTAATGGAAATTAAAGTGAGAGAAGCTGAATCGGTGAGAGATAAAATTGCGGGACAATTTAACTGGCTTTTTGCTTCGCATGAAAATCCGGGACGCGTTCAAAACGGAGAAGGATTTAGAGATATTGATAAAGTTGGACCCGTAAACTACAAAGGACTTTTTACGATTTGGGGTGAACCTTTGGATGCGTTTTATATGTATCGCGCCAATTACGCTTCAAACAAAACCAATCCGATGGTGTATATCGTTTCGCATACTTGGCCAAGTCGTTGGGAAAATGCCGGAATCAAAAACGGAATCGATATTTATTCGAATTGCGATGAAGTGGAATTGTTTAATGATGTGAATAAAGTTTCACTTGGAAAACAAAAAAATCCAGGAATTGGAAAGCATTTTCAGTTTAACAATGTCAATATTCAATACAATGTTTTATACGCTGTTGGATATGTAAACGGAAAAGCGGTTGCCAAAGATTATATTGTTTTGAATACTCTTCCGAAAGCACCAAATTTAGAATCTTTAGTGGCAGATAAAACAGATATTTTAAAACCGAATAAAAGCTATAATTATGTTTATAGAGTAAATTGTGGAGGTTCTGAATTGACAGATAATTCAGGAAATATTTGGTTAACAGACACGCATAAAAGCGGAGAAAATACTTGGGGTTCTTTATCTTGGACAGATAATTTCAAAAAATTACCAGATTTCTTCGCAAGTCAAAGAAGTAGTTTCGATCCTGTAAACGGTACAAAAGATGAGGCTTTATTCCAGAATTTCAGATATGGAGTAGATAAACTTCGTTACGAATTTCCTGCACCAGACGGAGAATATTTAGTTGAACTATATTTCACAGAACCTTGGTACGGAACTGGTGGCGGATTAGACTGTAAAGGCTGGCGTTTGTTTGATGTTGCCATTAATAATAATACAGTATTAAAAGATTTCGATATTTGGGCAGAAGCAGGACACGACAAAGCGTTAAAGAAAACTTTTACTGTAAAAAGTGTCAATGGAAAAATCGTGATTTCGTTTCCGAATGTAAAAGCAGGACAAGCCATTATTTCTGCGATTGCGATTGCTACAAAGGATAAAAACGTAAAGCCAGCGGATCAATCGCCAAGAAATATTCAGAATGTAAGTTTAGATGCTAAAGATTTTAAAATGGGTTCTTGGCTAGATATCAATTCGAAGCAATTCTTAAATTCAGAAATCATTTTTACCGAATTGCCTTCAGAAGTTTTTGGTGGAGATTATTTACAGTTTTCGGCTAATTCAAAAGCTTCAGGTTCATTTACAGCAAAAGAAGAATCGACTATTTTTGTTTTAGTTGATGATAAAACGAAGACGTTAAAAGGACTTTCAGATTATAAAAAGATTGAAGAAAAAGCGAAAAACAACAACGGAGTTTCTTTTGATGTTTTCACTAAAAAAGTAAAGAAAGGCGAGAAGGTTGCTTTTGATAATGGCGAGACAATTTCGACAATTGTAGTTGTTCCAACTTATGATATGGGCGAAAAAGATGATTCAAGACCAGTTGTAATCATCGAAGCAGAAAAAACAAAAACAACAGGAAGTGGAATTGAAAAAGGAAATTTCAAAAAAGCAGATTATGTTGAGTTCACTAAAAAGACAAAAAACAGTATCGAATTTGAAGTGAAACCAGGTGTTGCTGGAATTTATTTAATGCGTTTCCGTTTTATGAACCGAAATGAAACGCCAATGAAAGTGAAATTCAAAATGGAAGATGCGTACGGAATTCTAATGCGAAATGACACGATTGAATTTTTCCCTTCACCAGAAAAATGGAAAATTTTAAATACAACATCAGGAGGTTATATCAACGCAGGAACTTATAAAATTACTTTGGAAGGAGATGATTTGAAAGGATTGCTGTTGGATAATTTCGAATTTCAGTAAATAAAAATAATCTCGCAAAACGCAAAGACGCAAATTTTTTTTTCAACCATATAAGTAATATAAGTTCAATTAAGCAAAACTTAAATTATCTTATATTACTTATATGGTTTAATTTACTTTGCAACTCTGCGACTTTGCGAGAGAAAAAATAAAAATATGTTTAAAAAAATTACACTTGCATTATTGTTTTCGGTATCAATTTTTGCACAAAAACAAGCCAGAATTGTTGAAGATTTCAACAAAAACTGGATCTTCAAATTAGGCGAACATCCAGAAGCTATAAATTCGAATTTCAATGCATCAGATTGGAGAACGCTTCAGTTGCCTCATGATTGGAGTATTGAAGGCGCTTTTGATAAAGATGCAAAAACCAAGCAAGCACAAGGATTTTTGCCTGCTGGAAAAGGCTGGTATCGAAAAGTTTTTACTGTTCCCGCAAACTGGAAAAATAAAACAGTTTCAATTGAATTTGATGGTGTTTTTAAAAACAGCGAAGTATTTATAAACGGGAAATCATTAGGAATACGTCCGAATGGATATATTTCTTTTGGATATGATTTGACGCAGTATTTAAACTTCGGGAAATCGAATATTATTGCGGTGAAGATTGACAACGATTCTCAGCCCAATTCAAGATGGTACACAGGTTCTGGAATTTACAGAAATGTGAGATTGGTGGCGAGCGAGAAATTGCACGTAGGAAAGTGGGGAACTTTTGTAACTACGCCTGAAGTTTCTACAGAAAAGTCAAAAGTGCATTTTGAAGTTACGATTGATAATGATAACGCTTCTGCGAAAGAATTTAAACTCGTTACTTCAATCGTAGACGCAAAAAATGTTGAAGTGGCGAATATGACTTCAACAGAGAAAATCGGAGCTAAAACATCAGAAAAAAAGGTTCATAATTTGGAAGTAAAACAGTCAAAATTATGGAATACAGAAAATCCGTATTTGTATAAAGTCATTACAAAAGTGTACGAGAAATCGAAGTTGGTTGATAATTACGAAACACCACTTGGATTTAGATATTTCAATTTCGATTCAGAAAAAGGATTTTCATTAAACGGCGTTCCGACTAAAATTTACGGAGTTTGTCTGCATCACGATAATGGCGCTTTGGGTGCTGTAGAAAATATTCACGCGGTTAGAAGAAAACTGACTTTAATGAAAGAAATGGGCGTAAACGCTATCAGAATGTCTCACAATCCACATTCTTTAGAAATGATGCAACTGTGTGACGAAATGGGATTCATTGTTCAAGACGAAGCTTTTGACGTTTGGAAAAAGAAAAAAGTAACCAACGATTACCACAAAGATTGGGATGCGTGGCACAAACAAGATTTAGAAGATTTTATCAAAAGAGATCGTAATTATCCATCGGTTATGATGTGGAGCATTGGTAACGAAATCAGAGAACAATTTGACAGTAGTGGAATTGCGATTACGAGAGAACTAGCTAAAATCGTAAAATCATTAGACACGACTCGCCCTGTAACTTCTGCTTTGACAGAAAATGTTATTGAGAAAAACTTTATTTATCAATCGGGAGCTTTAGATCTTTTGGGATTCAATTACAAACATGAAGATTATAAAGATTTTCCAACTAAATTTAAAGGACAAAAAATACTAGCTTCAGAAAGTGTTTCGGCTTTAGAAACGCGTGGACATTACGATCAGTCGGATATTATTCAAGCTTGGCCAGTAAAACACGGAGCTCCATTTGATGGAAATGCAGATTGGACCGTTTCGGCTTACGATCAGATAAAATCATATTGGGGAGCGACGCATGAAGAAAACTGGAAAACCATTAAAAGTCAGGACTTCATGGCGGGAACTTTTATCTGGACAGGATTCGATTATATCGGAGAACCTGATCCGTACCCATTCCCTGCTAGAAGTTCTTATTTCGGAATTGTAGATTTAGCAGGACTTCCAAAAGATGTGTATTATATGTACCAAAGCGAATGGTCGAATAAAACCGTTTTGCATATTTTACCGCATTGGAATTGGAAAAAAGATCAGGAAATTAATGTTTGGGCTTATTATAATAATGCTGATGAAGTAGAATTGTTCTTAAACGGAAAATCATTAGGAAAAAAATCAAAACAAAATGATGATTTGCATGTTTCTTGGAAAGTGAAATTCGAAACAGGAACTTTAAAAGCGATTTCAAGAAAGAACGGAAAAGCAGTTTTAGAGAAGGAAATTCACACTGCTGGAGAAGCTTCTAAATTGGATTTAAAAGCAGATAAAACCGCAATCAAAAACGATACTTACGATTTGGTTTACGTAGCAATTTCTATGTTAGATAAAGACGGAAATCTAGTTCCCAACGCAATGGATTTAGTTAATTTTGAAGTTACGGGCGGAGGAAAATTAGTTGGAGTTGATAATGGTTATCAAGCCAATTTAGAGTCGTTTAAAGCGAATTCTTGCAAGCTTTTTAATGGAAAATGTGTTGCGATTATTCAATCAAATGGAAAGAAAGAGAATATTAAGTTGAAAGCGACTTCTGGAAATTTACAAGCTTCGATTGTTGAAGTAAAAGTGAATTAATCTTGCAAAGTCGCCAAGACGCAAAGTTTTTTTTAAC
>NZ_DASWYK010000070.1:0-2765 GCF_036405015.1 Flavobacterium sp.
TGACTAAAGCTTGAAAGGTTTTCGTAACCAGCTTCAAAATAAACTTCAGAAGGGCTTTTCTCCTGACTCAACAAGTAATGCGCATGTTCCAACCTTTTATTTTGAAACCATTTTATAGGCGATTCTGAATAGTATTTTTCAAATTCTCTTTTAAAGGTCGAAACACTCATATTGCATAAAAATGCTAATTCTTTTAAAGTCAGTTTACTCAAATGACTGTTTTCGATCGTTCGAATGAATTTTTGCGAACTATCATCACTGTTTATAGTTAAAGAATAAAGAAAATCTGTTCCGTATTTATCGGTCAAGTAAAGCATAATTTCTTCAAACTTCACTTCCAATAATTTTGATTGGATGTTTTTTGAAAGATTGGAAATATCGATTAAACTTTCAACAAAACGTTTTAAGAAATCATCGTAATCAAATGCATAAACCGATTTTGCTTCGATTAATTCTAATTTTTCAGATTCCATTTTTCTAATGAAATTATGAAGCATTTCATTAGAAAAAAACAAAAGAACACTTTTATAAAGAGAAGTTTCAGAGATTCTTTTTTCTGTCATTAAACAATTTCCAGATCGCATTACAATAAACTTCGAAGGTGTAATCGATAAGGCTTCATTATCAAAAATGACTTCTTTTGTTCCTTCAAGCAAAAAACTGATTATGTTTTGATTAAGAATAATTTGTTGTTTCGAAACGTCTTTAGAACTGCTGTACCCCACAACATGAACTTGTTGTGTTTTTTCTAAATTCATTTCGTCTGGAAGTATAATTGTTTTCATAAAAAAATATTGGCTTACCAAACGAATCGATAAGCCTTACTATTTAGAATATTCTTGATTTTATTTTTGAGTAGATTCTCTTGCGAGTACTTCTGTATTTAAAAACGTAATTTCTTTGGCATCGTCATTTTTAGACGATTTCAAATTCTTGATAATGATTTCTGCCGCCGCTTTTCCCATTTTTTCTGCCGGGTGCGTGATAGTCGATAAATTAGGATCAATAATCTGCGAAATCGGGTCATTATTAAAACCTATTACTTTAAATTCTTCCGGCACTTTTATTCCACGCTTTTTAGCCGTTTGCACGGCGCTCACGGCAATAATATCTCCAGGAGCAAATAATCCGTCTGGCATTGGTTTTAAATCAAATAAAGCATTGCTGGCCTTCACACCATCTTCATAAGTTACTGAATTTAAATTGATAATCAGATTCTCGTCTATATCAACATTATGATCTTTTAAAGCTTCGATATAGCCTCTTTTCCTTTCATTATATAAATTCCCTAATTCTGATCCTGCCGTAATGTGCGCAATACGAATACAGCCCTGCTCAATAAGATGTTTAGTTGCCTTATATCCAGCCGAATAATTATCAATCACAACTCTGAAAGTATTATAATCTTTCGGAACCCTATCCACAAAAACTAACGGAATATTATTGTTTGAGAATTGATGAAAATGCGATGTATCACGCGTTTCCATAGCCAGCGAACAAATGACACCACTCACACGGTTGCTATAAAGAGATTTTGCCATATTGACTTCTTCTTCATACGAGTCATGCGACTGCATGATGATTACCGTATAATCAGATTTTTGAGCCGTAATCTCAATTCCACTGATTAATGACGACAGAAAGGGCTGTGTAACAGTTGGAATCAAAACGCCAATCGTTCTGGTTTTGTTGCCACGCAAACCTGCAGCCAAAGTGTTGGGAACAAATCCCATTTCTTCAGCGGTTTTTTTTACTTTTTTTATCGTTTTATCACTAATGGTGTGATGATCTTTTAAAGCTCGTGATATAGTTGATGTTGCCAAATTCAGTCTTTCGGCTATATCATAAATCGTAACGTGTTTATTTTCTTCCATAAAACAAATAAATAGAAGATGTAAATATAAACTATTTTCTCTCACGATAATCTTCAGGAAAAGCGAGTAAGAACAATAATGTCCGCAAAATACTCAATTACGGACATTTTTGTTTCTTAAAAACTTATTTCTTACCAATGTTGTTTTTCTTGTCTTTTAGAATTTTACCCTCTTTTGTAAATTCTAAATCAATTTTGTTCGTTAAATCAACATCCAAATCTTTGTGACCGTAATCGATATGCGTAATTTTCTCATTCGGATAATTTTTCGCTACATAATCCTTTATTTCCTTCGGAATAAATGCAGTCGGAATTGGTTTGTTTCCTCCATCTACTTCGCGATACGATCCGTCTTTCCAGAATTCTACCTCAGTTCCGTCTTTCAATTTGACTTCAAAACCTTTTTCACCATGTTCTGCATCTTTTTTGGCACTTTCTATCGCAACATTGCTAAAGTGTTTTTTCAGAAATTCTTGTGCCGGTTTTGGCAGTTCGGTAACTTCAATTTTCTTCTGTCCTTGAACCGAAATTGTCAGAATTAAAAAGGTTACTACTAAATATATCTTCGCTTTCATAATTTAAATCTTTAAGTATACTATTACTAATTTACAAAAAGTAAAGTCGTACTTAAATTAATTTACGAAAATTTTAATACCTAACCCACTGAAAACCAAACATTTTAAAATGTTAAATAAAACATAAATATTTATTTTTTTACATCAAATAATAAAGGCTGCAATATATTTTAATTATTCATGGCGTTTCCCTCCGGGTCGTGCTGTGCGCTGTATCTTTTGCGGGTGTGGGTTTTAGGGGAAAAGAAAGTTCCGGCTGTCCGCAAAAGGATGCCGCTCCCATCACTAACGCGGTCGGGGGTGTTGCGGAACCGTTA
>NZ_DASWYK010000071.1:0-7495 GCF_036405015.1 Flavobacterium sp.
TACAATTCGCCCATCATCATATCAATTGTATAATTTAGCGTAAGATTGTTTATGGTTTGAGGTCCTTCAGGCCAGACATCGTGTGTAATCAACAAATAAGTCAAATTGAATTTTATGACCACCATGACAAAAATTGCCGAAAGTACAGTTATTATATATAGGAAGTATTTTTTACGATAAACCAAATAAGGCATCAAAACCAAAATATTCAGATAACACAATGCCATGTGAATTGGAAATCCAAGTAGTGTAGTTTTTAAGGAGTAAACGTAATCGTTAAAATAACTTCCCCAGCGGAATGTATTGAATACAAGATACGTTAACCAAAAGTAAACATGGAAACGTATAGGTACTCTGTAGAGTTTGCTTGAATTAAAAATCATAGTGGTATTTTAGAATGTCGTTTATTAGTATTTTTTGATGTTTAGAGCCGTTTAAATGTCGTCCGTCTAAATTTATTTTGGTAAAAGTTGAATTTATCTAAATTTAAAGTTAAATTAATATTGTTTTGATATGAAAAAAATTACTCTGCTTTCTTTAACGGTAATTTTTATTGCAAGTTGCAAAATAAAAGTTGATAAAAATCAACATCCACAAAGTTTTGCAACAAATTATGTAGATCCTTTTATAGGTACTGGAGGTCACGGACATACGTATCCGGGAGCAACAGTTCCGTTTGGTATGCTGCAAGTGAGTCCAGATAACGGAATTTCGAGCTGGGATTGGTGTTCGGGTTATCATTATTCTGACTCCATAGTTTCTGGGTTTAGTCATTTACACTTAAGCGGGACAGGAATCGGTGATTTGGCAGATATTTTATTTATGCCTACAAACAAAAAATTAGACTTAACCGCCAAAGCCGCTTCACGCGATTTCTTACCGTATAAATCAAAATATAGTCATGCTAACGAAAAAGCAATACCGGGTTATTACCAAGTTTTTCTTGAAGATCCTAAAATCAATGTAGAATTAACTTCTACGCAAAGAACCGCATACCATAAGTATACCTATAATAATAACGACACACAATCTGTTGTAGTTGATTTAGGTTTTGCTATTAACTGGGACAAAGCAACAAAAACTGCTATTACAGTTGAAGATGCGAATACGATTAGTGGTTACCGTTATAGTACAGGCTGGGCAAAAAATCAGAAAGTGTTTTTTGTAGCGAAGTTTTCTAAACCTATTACAGAATCAATCATTACTGCTGATAAAAAAGTAGTTTCAGGTAAAAATGCTGAAGGCGAAAATACAGCATTGCAATTATTTTTCGATTCTAAAAACTCAAAAGAATTAGGTGTAAAAGTGGCACTTTCTTCTGTTAGTATCGCTAATGCGAAAGATAATTTGGAAGAAAACAAGGAATTCGAAAAAGTAAAAACTGATGCTTCTGCTGTTTGGAACAAAGCTCTAAACAAAATTACTGTCGAAACTCCAGTTGATTCTTTAAAAACAATTTTCTATACTTCTTTATATCACGCTCAAGTTGCACCGGTTACGTACAGCGATAAAAACGGACAATTTAGAACAGAAGACGATAAAATTGTTACTTCTAAAAATTATACAGCCTATTCTACTTTATCGCTTTGGGATACTTTTAGAGCTGAAAATCCATTACTTACGATTTTAGATCCAAATAGAGTTTCTGATATGGTGAACTCTATGTTAGCGTATTACGAAACTAAAAAGATACTTCCGGTTTGGACATTGTATGCCAATGAAACCAATACAATGACAGGATATCATTCGATTCCGGTTATTGTGGATGCATATATGAAAGGTATCAAAGGTTTTGATGCTGAAAAAGCTTTTGAAGCAATGAAAGCAACGATGATGCAAGACGAACGCGGATTGAATTTCTACAAAAAATACGGATATATTCCTTATAATTTATTAGACGAATCGGTTACGATCACTTTAGAATATGCTTATGATGATTGGTGTGTGGCTCAAATGGCGAAAGCTTTAGGAAAACAAGCCGATTATGAGTTTTTCTCTAAACGTGCAAAAGCTTACGAATATTTATTTGATTCGAAATCTGGTTTCATGAGAGGAAAATCGGAAGACGGAAAATCTTGGAACGAACCTTTCGATCCAAAACATTCCAACCACAGAGAGCATACCGATTATACAGAAGGAAATGCTTGGCAACACAGCTGGTTTGTACCTCATAATGTAGACAATTTTATTAAGCTTCACGGAGGAAATGACATTTTTACAAAACGTTTAGAACAATTATTTACAGAGAGTTCTGAGATTACAGGAAACAATGTTTCGGCTGATATTTCTGGTCTAATCGGACAATATGCGCACGGAAACGAGCCAAGTCACCACATTGCTTATATGTTTAATCATGCGGGTCAGCCTTGGAGAACCCAATATTGGGTTCGTCATATTTTGGATACACAATATAATACGACTGCAAACGGTCTGAGCGGAAACGAAGACTGCGGACAAATGTCAGCTTGGTACGTATTCAGTTCAATGGGATTATATCCAATGAATCCAGCTTCTGGAGAATACGAAATTGGAAGTCCGATTTTTGAAAAATCAACTTTAAATCTTCCAAACGGAAAAACTTTTGTGATTGAGGCAGAAAACGTTTCAGAGAAGAATTTCTATATCCAATCGGCTACTTTAAACGGAAAAGAATTTAATAAATCAGCGATTTCTCACCAAGAAATGCTACAAGGCGGTGTGCTTCATTTTGTAATGGGAGCACAGCCAAACAAAAACTGGGGTTTGACTAACTAATTCAAAATAAATAATTTAATGAACATTATTGACGTATCAATCATTTTAATCTATATCGTACTCTCGGTTGGTATAGGAATCTGGATTTCAAGAAAAGCATCAAAAGGGCTTGACGATTATTTCCTTGGAGGGAAATCAATCAAATGGTATTTTTTGGGATTGAGCAATGGCTCGGGGATGTTTGATGTTTCGGGAACTTCCTGGATGATTGGAGTTTTATTTTTATATGGAGTAAAAAGCTTCATGTTTATGTGGCTTTGGCCAATTTGGAATCAGATTTTCGTGATGATGTTCCTCGCGGTCTGGATCAGAAGATCGAAAGTAATGACAGGTTCTGAGTGGATTCTGACTCGTTTTGGAAGTGATCAAGCTGGAAAAGCTTCACATATTATTGTGGCAATTTTTGCGATCATTTCTACTATTGGTTTCATTGCTTATTTCTTCGTTGGAATCGGGAAATTTGTAACGATTATTCTTCCTTGGGATTTAACAGTTCACATGAATGGTTCTGTTTTCTTGACTTCAGAACAGGCTTATGCTTTGTTAATCATTTTCTTAACTACAATTTATACGGTTAAAGGAGGAATGTTTTCTGTAGTTGCAACAGAAGTTGTACAATATATTATTATGATTGTTGCCGGAGTTTTAATCGCTGGTTATGCATTTATTAATTATACAGATATTCAAATCAATTCGGTTATCACGCCAGAATGGAAAAATGTTTTCTTCGGATGGGAATTTGAAACACAATGGAGCGATAAATTCGAAACTTTCAACAGATTAATTGACACGGAAGGTTACAAAATGTTTGGCGCTTTTATCGGAATGACACTTTTCAAAGGATTTTTTGCGAGTGTTGCTGGTCCAACTCCAAGTTATGATTTACAGCGTGTTCTTTCTACAAAATCAGTAAAAGAAGCAGCTTACATGAGCGGTTTCACGAACTTAATTTTATTTATTCCTAGATATTTATTAATTACTGGAATTGTGGTTATTGCTTTAGTGAATTTAGCTCCAGAATTAAATGCAAATGTAAATTTAACAGGTGCAGATTTAGAGTTATTGATGCCAAAAGTGGTGAATCTTTATATCCCAGTTGGAATTAAAGGAATTCTTTTAGCTGGTTTATTAGCGGCTTTCATGTCTGGATTCTCGGCTTTCGTAAATGCAGGTCCAGCGTATATTGTAAATGATATTTATAAAAAATATTTCAAGCCAGTTGCTTCAAACAAACATTATATCAAAGTAAGTCAGATTTCTTCTTTCTTAGTTGTTGGTCTTGGAGTTTTCATGGGATTCTTCGCAGATTCTATCAACTCGTTAACACTTTGGATTACAAGTGCGCTGTACGGAGGTTACGTTGCAGCCAACTTTTTAAAATGGATTTGGTGGCGTTTTAACGGATGGGGTTATTTCTGGGGAATGGTTGGCGGCTTAATTGCAGCTTCTCTTCAGTTCGTTTTAGATCAAAACAAAGGGAATTTAGCAGCTGGAACATTCTTGCATGATCTTTCGCAAGTGCCATCGATTTACTTATTCCCGTTAATTTTCGGAATGTCAATTTTAGGTTGTCTTTTAGGAACTTACCTGAGCAAACCAACAGATATGGAAGTTTTAAAATCTTTCTATTCAAACGTAAGACCTTGGGGATTCTGGGGACCAGTTTATAAACATTTAAAAGCGGAAGATCAATCTTTCCAAAAAAATAATGATTTCTATTTAGATATGATGAATTGTATTATCGGAATTATTTGGCAGTCAAGTATGATTCTGCTTCCAATTTATTTCATCATCAGAGATTATCCAAAAGCAGGAGTTGCTTTGGCAGTTTTCTTGGTGACAACAACAATTTTAAAGTTTACTTGGTTAGACCGAGTTCGTAAGATAGAAGAGTAAACGTAAACCAACAACACGACAACTAGCTTTGTCAAAGTTTTAAACTTTGACAAAGCTTTACAAACAAAAACAAACAATCATAATAAAAAAAACAATAAAATGAGTACTATTCCTTGGCAAGACAGACCCGAAAACAGTAAAGATGTAATGTGGAGATATTCTGAGAATCCAATTATCGACAGATATTCGATTCCTTCATCAAACAGTATATTCAATAGTGCAGTTGTACCTTTTGGAGACGGATATGCTGGGGTTTTCAGATGTGATAACAAAGCAGTTCAAATGAATATTTTTGCTGGTTTCAGTAAAGATGGTATCAATTGGGACATCAACCATGAACCAATTGAAATGAAATCTGGTAATACAGAAATGATCGAATCGGCTTATAAATACGATCCTCGTGTGGTTTGGATTGAAGATCGTTACTGGATCACTTGGTGTAATGGTTACAACGGACCTACTATCGGAATTGGTTATACTTTCGACTTTAAAGAATTTTTCCAATGTGAAAATGCCTTTTTACCATTCAACAGAAATGGAGTTTTATTTCCACAAAAAATTAACGGAAAATACGCTATGTTAAGCCGTCCAAGTGATAACGGACATACTCCATTTGGAGATATTTGGATCAGCTACAGTCCAGACATGAAATATTGGGGAGAACACAGATTGGTAATGAAACCATCTCCGTTTGAGAAAAGTGCTTGGCAATGTACGAAAGTAGGAGCAGGACCAATTCCTATTTTAACTGAAGAAGGATGGTTGATGATTTACCACGGAGTGATCAATACTTGCAACGGTTTCCGTTATGCAATGGGTTCAGCGCTTTTAGATGTTGATTCACCAGACCAAGTAAAATACAGAACACAGCCTTATTTATTAGGACCAGCAGAGACTTATGAAATGGTTGGAGATGTTCCAAACGTAGTTTTCCCATGTGCAGCTTTACACAGTATTGAAGAAGACAAATTAGCAGTGTATTACGGTGCTGCAGATACGCATGTTGCTATTGCTTTCGGAAAATTAAGTGAAGTAATTCAGTTTACAAAAGAAAATAGTTTATAATATAAAGATGCATAGTAGAAGTAAATTATTGTCCCTAGCCGTTTTCTTTGTTGGATTGATAGGTTATACGCAATCTGAAAAAGAGGTTACACCGAAAAGTTATATTGCATATAAGACTTCAAAAGAAATTGTTATTGACGGAGACGGAGCAGATAAAGCTTGGGAAAATGCGTCTTGGACAACACCTTTTATCGATATAGAAGGCGTTGAAAAACCAAAATACAATACTCAGGTCAAAATGCTTTGGGACGATAATTACTACTATATCCTAGCAAAAATGGAGGAGCCTCATGTTTGGGCAAATCTAAGACAACGCGATACGATTATTTTTTACAATAATGATTTTGAGGTTTTTATCGATCCAGATAATGATACTCACAATTATTATGAATTAGAAATTAATGCGTTGAATACTGCTTGGGATTTATTCATCAATAAACCTTACAGAGAAAAAAATACGGTTTTAAACGACTGGAATATAACAGGTTTAAAATCGGCTGTAAAGATTGACGGAACTTTAAATAATGCTTCAGATACTGATAAAGGGTGGACATTAGAAATTGCAATTCCGTGGTCGGTTTACAAAACATCGTATTTTGATGATATTGTTCCTAAAGATAAATTTTGGAAAGTCAATTTCTCGAGAGTGAATTGGCAACACGATATTGTAAATGGTAAATACGAACGTAAAAAAGATAAAGAAGGAAAATTTCTCCCAGAATACAATTGGGTTTGGTCGCCTATGGGAGTAATAAATATGCATGAGCCCGAAAAATGGGCTTATGTATACTTCTCTTCAAAAGAAATTGGAGAACAGGATACTTTTACAATTCCGCAGGAAGAAAAAGTAAAATGGGAGCTGTATACTTTGTACCGTGCTCAAAAAAGATATTTCGAAAAGAATAAATCTTGGGCAAAATCACTGCAAAATATCAGTAAAAAAAATATAATTGTTGATGGAAAAGCTTTAAAACCAGTTTTAGAAAATCATTTATCAGGATTTAATATTTCAGTAAAAAGTCCTTTTTCAAACAAAACCTTAATAATTAAAGAAGATGGTAAAATTATTACGAACGAGTAAATTACAGAACTTTTCAAAGATTGTAGTTTTGGCACTTTCGCTGAGTTTATTCTCATGTGGACAAAAAGATGCTAAAGTAGAAGAAAACGGAAAATTCACTTTTGGTGTTTGGACTACTGCTGACGCTAAAAAATCGGATGCAGATTATTCGAAAGAATTCAAAAAATACAAAGACGGCGGTATTGACGAAGTGTTGATTAACACACAAACCGACCCAAAACTATTAGCAAGATTAGTTCCGCTTGCAACAAAAGAAGGACTAAAAGTTCACGCTTGGATTATGGCGATGAACCGACCAAACGATTCAATCGCTTTACAGCATCCAGATTGGTATCAAGTAAGCAAAGAAGGAAAATCTTGTTTTGATAACCGTCCGTATGTAGATTATTACCAATGGCTTTGCCCAACTAAAGAAGAATCTAGAAACCACGTTTTAGGTTTGGTTGAAGGTTTAGCAAAAGTAGAAGGAATTGAAAGTGTGCATTTAGATTACATTCGTTTCCCAGATATTTTCTTGCCAATCAGTTTGTTGCCAAAATACAATTTGGTTCAAGATACTGAGTTACCTCAATTTGATTTCTGTTATTGTGATGCTTGTGTAAGCAAATTTGAAAAAGAACATCACAAAAATCCAAAGAAAAGCCACAATACTTCAATTGATATGGAATGGAAAAATTTCAGATTAAATGCGGTAAAAGC
>NZ_DASWYK010000072.1:0-29072 GCF_036405015.1 Flavobacterium sp.
TTGCTTTAAATCATTGAGTTTTTGACTAAAATCACCATGGTTTTTTAGACTAAGAAATAAATTTAGCGGCAAAATAGAAGACAGAAAATTAAGAAATGGATTAATCTAATGTCTTTTAAGAATGATTTTTGAGAGGGTGTAACTTTTGTTTTTTAGATTATGTTGAATAAAATTAAAAATAGCTTTTTATGTAAATGCCTTCAGGTGTTACTAGTCGGCTATTTTTTAATCAGCAGTTTAAACATCTCGAATGGCGTAAGCCGAATCATCAATGCTAATGCCGAAACATACACTGTTAAAGGGATTACTTGTAATTTCCTGAAAAAAATCTTCAAATGTGACGGAATTCCAGAAGAACTGGATGACTATAAAACAAAAGAAACCAAAACTGCCAAATTAGGAAAAGGAATTCCTTTAATGGAATATTTGGTTTCATCAGAATCATTGATGCCTAACTTCTATTTCTTAATAGAATCTGAAGGGAAAAAATATATTGATAATACAATCTTCTCATTTGGTTTTCACGGTAAAATAGATATACCGCCTCCTCGGGTGAACTCATAAATACTTGTTTTTTAAGGATTAGGATGAAAATCTTGATCTTAAGTGCGGTTTTTGCCGTATATTTATTCTATGTAATAATCTTGTATTTATATCTAAATTCATGACACCATTTAAACGATTTTACAATTTATTGCAGCTAGATAAACGTGATGTATATCAAATTATCTTCTATGCTGCATTTGCAGGTTTAGTAAACCTGTCTCTGCCTTTAGGAATTCAGGCAATTATTAATTTTATTCAAAGCGGACAACTTAGTGTTTCTTGGATTGTTCTTGTGATCCTGGTTACAGTTGGAGTTGGTTTTGGCGGTATCCTGACGATTCTGCAACTTCGTATTGTAGAAAACCTACAACAGCGAATTTTTGTACGTTCTTCTTTCGAATTTGCGTACAGAATGCCTTTAATCAAATTTAAAGAAATGTACTCTGAGTACGCTCCAGAAAAAGCCAATCGTTTCTTCGATACTTTAATGGTTCAGAAAGGAACAGCAAAATTGCTTCTTGATTTCTGTACAGCATTCCTTCAGGTTGGTCTGGGAATTATTTTATTAGTGCTTTACCATTCTTTCTTTATGGTAATCGGACTTCTATTTATTGTGATTTTATATGTCATTTTTAAATTTTCGTACAAAGACGGTTTAGAAACGAGTCTTAACGAATCGAAATTTAAATATAAAGTGGCGGCTTGGCTTCAGGAAATTGCGCGCAATCGCGAAAGTTTCCGTAGAAAAGGTGCTTTTGAGTATGCTTTGGACAGAAATGACAAATATGTAAGCAACTATGTAAATTACCGTGAAAAACACTTTCAGGTAATGAAGAAACAATATATTCAGCTGACTATTTTTAAAGTAATTGTTACTGCTGCCTTATTATCGATCGGTGGTTTTCTGGTAATTCACCACCAAATGAACATAGGGCAGTTCGTAGCAGCTGAAATCGTAATCGTATTATTAATCAACTCGGTAGAAAAAATCATCTTCGGATTAGAATCTTTCTACGATGTATTGACTTCTGTTGAAAAAATTGGACAGGTTACAGATATGGAAATTTCATGTATTCCACAAACTTCAGATAAAACGGAGAAAGGAATCAATATTGAAACAGAAAGTATCAATTACAATTATCCAGAACACAACAAAAAGTCGCTTAAGAACATTAATCTGAAAATTTCTCAGGGAGAAAAAATCATCCTTACAGGAACAAACGGAGCAGGAAAAAGTACTTTGTTACGATTACTGTCTGGCGTTTTAGAACCAGAAACCGGCGCTATGTATGTGACTGATAATTACATGAACCGCCTTACCGAAGATACTTATAGAGCACAAGCAGGAACTTATCTGCAAGGCGATACTTTGTTTGCAGGAACAATTAGAGAAAATATTGTTTTTGGAAATGAAGAACTAAATAGCGATGATTTAAAATGGGCTTTAGATAATGTAGGACTTACACCATACATTAAAACTTTCGCGAATGGATTAGAAAATCAAATTCATCCCGGAGGTCGTGAACTTTCTGCTTCTGATGTTCAAAAAATTCTTTTGGCAAGAAGTATTGTGGGTAAACCAAATATCTTATTCTTAGAAGATCCTGTTGATAAAATGGATGAATTGACTTCGAATAAAATTGTTGATTTTTTACTTTCCGAAGAAAATGACTGGACGGTAATTGTTACTTCTAAAAGCGATATCTGGAAGAGCAAATGCAGTCGTATGATCACAATCGATGACGGAAAAATTATTAACGACATAAAGCTTTAATCATGCTCAATATATCTAAAGATAATAACGTACTTATAACTCCGGGCAAATACAAGTCAATTACAAGTGTGGCCCGAAGACCTCATTATAGAATTTTAAATAAAGTCATAATCGGTTTCTTGATTTTTTGTGTTGGCTGTCTTTTTCTGCCTTGGACACAAAATATCTCTGGAAATGGTTCTGTAACGACTTTAAAACCAGATCAAAGACCTCAAACAGTGCATAATGCTATTGCGGGCCGAATCGAAAAATGGTTTGTAAAAGAAGGTGATTATGTGAAAAAAGGAGATACAATTCTTTTTATTTCTGAGATTAAGGAAGATTACCTAGATCCGAATTTGGTTGACAATACCAAACAACAGGTCGATGCTAAAAAGATGGCAGTAGAATCATACAGTGATAAAGTTGGTTCTCTTGATGTTCAGGCGCAGTCGCTTAATACAGAAAGACAATTGAAATTACAGCAGGCGCAGAATAAAATTCGTCAAGCTCAGCTGAAAATCAAAAGCGACAGTATGGATCTTGTGGCAGTAAGAACACAACTTCGAATTGCAAAAACACAATTTGACCGTTCGACTGCATTGAACAAAGAAGGTTTAAAACCAATGACAGATGTTGAGCAGAAAAGATTGAAACTGCAAGAATCTGAAGCCTATATCATTACACAAGAAAATAAACTGTTAAGCAGCAGAAACGAATTGATTAATGCTAAAGTTGAAATCAACAGAATTACGGCTGAGTATACAGAGAAAATTTCAAAATCTAGAAGTGATAAATTTACAGCTTTAAGCACGCAATACGATACAGAAGCTCAAGTAAACAAACTGGAAAACCAATACACCAATTATAAATTAAGAAACGGGTTGTATTACATTACAGCACCTCAGAGCGGTTATATTAACCGTGCTTTATTGGCAGGTCTTGGAGAAACGATTAAAGAAGGAACTTCTATTGTAAGTATTATGCCTTCTCAATATGATATTGGGGTTGAGACTTATGTAGATCCTATCGATTTGCCACTAGTTCATCGTGGTGCAAAAGTTCGTGTTTGGTTCGATGGTTGGCCTAGAATTGTATTCTCAGGATGGCCTGGATTGTCTTATGGAACTTATGGAGGTAAAGTGGTAGCAATAGAAAACTTTATCAGTCCGAATGGGAAATACAGAATTTTAGTTTCGCCAGATGGAGAAGATCGTCACTGGCCAAAAGAATTGAGTATTGGTGCCGGAGCACAAAGTATTGCTTTGTTAGAAACGGTTTCGGTTTGGTATGAGATTTGGCGAAATCTGAATGGTTTCCCTCCAAATTATTATAATTCAGGAGAAAAAGAAGCAAAAGGAAAGGAGAAAAAATAAAATGAGAAATCTTGTAAAATTGTTTTCTTTCTTATTTCTATTGAGTTTTTCTTCGCTTCAAAGTCAGAACTTTAATCAGGATGAATTGACTTTCAGCGAGTTTTTAGGATATGTGAAAAAATACCATCCACTCGTAAAACAAGCCAATCTTGAAGTGAGTAATGCTCAGGCTAAATTAATGGCAGCCCGAGGCGGATTTGACCCGAAAATTGAAGTAGATTACAGTAAGAAAGAATTTAAAGGAACAGAATATTATTCGTTGTTAAACAGTAGTTTTAAAATTCCGACTTGGTACGGAATTGAAGTAAAAGCTGGTTTTGACGATACAGACGGAGAATATTATAACCCACAAAATCGTACACCACAAGCAGGTTTAGCTTCGCTTGGTTTAAGTGTGGCTTTGGGTCAGGGAATGTTTATCAATCAGCGTATGGCTGATGTGAGAGAAGGAAAACTTCAACTTAAATTGAGTGATGCAGAACGAAAACTAAGAGCGATTGCCGTTTTAGCGAAAGCAAGTGAAGCTTATTTTGAATGGAGAAAAAGCTACAACGAAGCAGAGCTTTATAAAAGCTATTTAGGTTTTGCAAGTACTCGTTTTACGGGAGTTAAAAAATTAATAGAATCTGGTGATTCGCCTGCAATTGATAGTGTTGAAGCTAAAATTACAGTGAGAAACCGTGAACTGAATGTTGAAAACGGAAATCTAAAACTGGCGAAAGCAAAACTAAATCTAGCCAATTATTTATGGATTGAAAATGTTCCAGTTGAATTAGGAGATATAGTAAAACCAGAGCAAAACTTAGGTCAGACGATAGAAGAAACATTGCGAACAGATGCTATGATGGTTGATGTGGAATCGTTAGATTCACATCCTAAAATTCAGTCTTTAGAAACTAAGATGGATATTTTGGAAGTCAACCGTCAGTTAAAAGCCAATTCGTTACTTCCAAAAGTTAATGTTGGTTATAATTATATTTCAGATCCAAATTACTGGAATACATTTAATGCAGACGATTATAAGTTTAATATTGATTTTAGCTTTCCAATTTTCTTAAGAAAGGAAAGAGGAAATTTAAAAATGGCTAAAATTAAAATTCAGGATTTACAGTTTGATATCGGACAACAACGATTAGAACTTAAAAATAAAATTAAAGCACAGCAGACTGAAATTGCTTCTTTGAGAAAACAAAAAATGGTAATCGATAATCTAGTAAAAGATTATATGACAATGCTGAATTCAGAAGAAAAACTATTTTCATTCGGAGAAAGTTCCATTTTCTTAATCAACTCAAGAGAAAACAATTTGGTGAGTGCTAAATTATCTCAGATTAGTCTAGAAAACCAGTTTTATCTTTCGAATGCCGAATTGTATAAAATACTGGCAAACCCAGATTGATTTTAAAAAAATATGCATTCTGTACCTGTTTGCATAATATTTAATTTTCAGCGTTTATTTTTTTTTTAAGCTTCAGATTTTTTCTGAAGCTTTTTTATTTACAGAAAAATCGAACTTCTTTTTTAAATTTGAAAAAAACTAGAAAATGAAAAAAGCGATTGTCAATGCTGTTGTACATACAGGTGAGGAAATAATTGAAAATGGAGTTGTAATTGTAGAAAACGGAACAATTATTTCGGTACAAAAAGAAGTCCCAAATGATATTGATCAAATTGATTTGGGAGGCAATCATATTTCGGCAGGATTTATCGACATTCAGATTAATGGTGGAGAAAAGTTGTATTTCAGCCAAACGCCAAACGAAGAAACCATTCAAGATATTTATGATGCCAGTATGAAATATGGAACAACACATGTTTTACCTTGTTTGATTTCCTCTTCAAAAGAAACTATTTTAAAAGGAATTGAAGCTATTCGTGATTACAGGAAAAAGCATCAGAATGGTGTAATCGGAATGCATTTAGAAGGGCCGTTTCTGAATCCGTTAAGACGTGGTGCGCACAGTATAGATCAGGTGAGAAAGCCAACAGATGAAGAGCTGGAAGAAATTATTGAAAAAGGAAAAGAGGTTATAAAAGTCATCACCATTGCTCCAGAATGTTTCTCAGAAAAACAATTGGATATGCTGATAGCAAGCGGAATAACCATTTCGATTGGACATTCTACCATAACACACAAAGAAGCGCAGCCTTATTTTGCAAAAGGAATAAATTTGGTAACACATTTGTTTAATGCCATGACGCAATTCGGGCATCGTGAACCAGGTTTGGTTGGAGCCGTTTTTGAAAATGATGAAGTATATGCGCCAGTGATTTTAGATGGCGTTCATTGTGATTACGCCGCTGCAAAAGTCGCTTACAGATTAAAAAGAGAAAAATTCTTCCTTATCAGTGATGCTACATTTCTTGGGCGAAAAGTAGCCAATTTTAACTGGGATAATTTTGATGCACATTTGGTAGATGGTTTTTATAGAAATGAAGACGGGAATCTAGCGGGAGCAACAATATCAATGACAGAAGCGGTACAAAACGCTTATAATCATCTAAATGTTTCGGCAGACGAAGCTATAAAAATGGCGACAACAAGAGTTGCTTCAGCAATTGGTATGCAGGATAAAATTGGAAAAATTAAAACGGGATTTCCTGCAAGCTTTGTTCAATTCAATGCTGATTTAAGTGAAATAGAAACACTCAATCTATCTTAAAGGCTTATTCCGTAGAAATTTTGTTTGGTAGAAATTAAAGAAGATGTTTCTTTATTATGTCCATAGGGTAATGTCATTAAGTTAAGGATTAAATGATGATTTTATTGAAGATTTCTGATTAACGATTTTTAAAGCAAAAAAAACAATTGCTTCCTGCTTTAGCTGGAGGTATGCAAATAGGCATTGAGTGGGCTTTAGCCAAATGGATAAGTTTGGCTAAAGCCCTCATGCTTGATCTACAAAACCTCCAGCTAAAGCTGGAGGCAATTAAAAATCAAACTCACAATCAAAAAATTCTTGACTTAATGACATTGCCCGTAGAGACTGCTGTATTTAGTTAAATGGCAAGGTGATTCTATCATCAAACATTTCGTAGGAATGTATAGCTGTAATCCAAATAATTGTACTACCTATTAGAGATTGGTACGGAATGATTAGAAATCATTAAAAAAGGCTTCAGAGAAATCTGGAGCTTTTTATTTTTACTAGCAATCGATTTAGTAGTCTATTAGTTTTATAGGATAATAAAAGTTTTGATTATTTATACGTTAAAATTGAAAATAACTGTTTAAATTTGCAGCGACCATGAAAAATACTAACCAGAATATGAAGAATTATTATAGCAGCAGTATGATGTGCTCTGATGCTGTAATGCAATTTATTAAACTGGCTTATATATAAAATGATATAATTTATTTGAAAAAGCCTTTCTGTTTGAAAGGTTTTTTTGTTTTTAAATCTTAATTAGAGAATGATTGAATTAAAAAATGTAACCAAAACTTTTCATCAGAAGGACAGAATTGTCCAGGCATTGTCTGATGTTTCGTTAAGAGTTCCTCCAGGAAAAATTTTTGGTGTAATTGGAACTTCTGGTGCTGGAAAAAGTACTTTAATTCGTTGCGTGAATTTATTGGAAAGACCTACTTCGGGAGAAATTATTGTAGATGGTAAAGCTTTAATGCAATTATCAAATTCTGAATTGGCAATAGAAAGAAGACAAATCGGAATGATTTTTCAGCATTTCAATTTACTTTCTTCGAGAACTGTTTTTGATAATGTGGCTTTTCCGTTAGAATTGGCTGGAACTTCAAAAGCTGAAATTAAAACTAGAGTTTTAGAATTATTGCAATTGGTTGGCTTAGCCGAAAAAGCAAATGATTATCCAGCAAGTCTTTCAGGAGGACAGAAACAAAGAGTTGCTATTGCGAGAACTTTGGCCAATAATCCAAAAGTATTGTTGTGTGACGAAGCAACAAGTGCGCTAGATCCAGCTACTACAAGATCTATTCTGAATTTGTTGAAAGACATTAACAAACGTCTCAATATTACTGTTTTATTGATTACACACCAGATGGAAGTTGTAAAATCTATTTGTGATGAAGTGGCCGTAATCAGTCATGGAAAATTGATAGAGCAGGGAAGTGTAGGCGAAATCTTTGCTGATCCAAAACACGAATTGACAAGAGAATTTATTTCTTCTTCATTACATATTGAAGTTCCATCTGTTTATCAGGAAAAATTACAAAAAGAAGATAACGGAAATTTAAATCCGTTATTGAAATTGGAAATGACTGGAAAATCGGTGAACGAGCCTGTTATCTCAGAAGTTTCAAGACTTTTTGATACCGATTTCAAAATTGTAAGTGCACAAATGGATCAGGCGGGCGAAGTTAATTTTGGTGTAATGCTGATTGAACTTTCAGGAAAACGCGAAAATTACAATGCTGCAATTCAATATTTTAATTCAAAACACATTAAAACAGAAATTATAGGTTATGTCTGATTCTCTTATAGATTTATTATTAAAAGGAACATGGGAAACGATCGTGATGACTTTTGTATCGGGCTTTTTTGGTTTTTTAATTGGTCTTCCAACAGGAATTTTACTTTTTCTGACTCGTAAAAATCAAATTTTAGAACAGCCTGTTTTAAATAGAATTTTATCGGTTTTGGTCAATGTTTTTCGTTCTATTCCATTCATTATTTTAATCGTTTGGATGATTCCGTTTACACGTGCTATTGTTGGAACATCGATTGGTGTAAGTGCGGCTTTGGTTCCGTTAAGTATTGGTGCGGCGCCGTTTATTGCTCGTTTGGTTGAAAACAGTTTATTAAGTCTTCCTTCAGGATTAATAGAAGCGGCAAGAGCTTTGGGCGCAACTCCTTTTCAAATCGTGTATAAAGTTTTACTTCCAGAAGCATTGCCTTCTTTAATCAATGCAGCTTCTATTACTTTGATTACTCTTGTTGGATATTCTGCAATGGGTGGAGCCGTTGGAGCAGGCGGATTAGGACAAGTTGGTTATCAATACGGATATATTGGTTATGATGCCGTGACAATGAACTCGGTTTTGGCTTTATTGGTTATTTTGGTATTCATAATTCAGTTTGTGGGAGACAAATTATCAAAACGATTCGATCATAGATAATTATTAATTAAAAATTTAGAATTAAAAATATATGAAATTAAATATTTTAAAAACAGCTGTGGGTTTAACTTTAGCCTTAGTTTTATCAAACTGCGGAAACAAAAAAAATGATGATCCTCATTTTATTAAAGTAGGAGTAGCTTCTGGTCCTGAATTAAAAGTGGCGGAAGCAGCAAAAAAAGTAGCCAAAGAAAAATACGGATTAGAAGTAGAATTGGTTTCTTTCAATGATTATGTTATTCCAAACGAAGCGTTGAGTCAAGGAGATATTGATGCGAATGCTTTTCAGCACAAACCTTATTTAGACGAACAATCTAAACAAAGAGGTTATAAATTAGCGATTATCGGAAAAACATTTGTGTACCCAATTGCAGCCTATTCTAAAAAAATAAAAACACTTGAGGAACTGAAAAATGAGAGCACAATCATTATCCCAAATGATCCGACAAATGGTGGACGTTCTTTGTTGCTTTTGCAGAAAAATGGTTTATTGAAATTGAAAGACGGAGTTGGTCTGCTTCCAAAAGTGACAGACATTGTAAGTAATCCTAAAAATTTAAAAATTTTAGAATTAGAAGCGCCTCAATTGCCTCGTGCTTTAGATGATGAAAATGTTTCTATTGCGATCATCAATAATACATTTGCTTCTGCTGCAGGACTTGTGCCTTCGCGTGATGCTTTGTTTGTAGAAGATAAAGAATCTCCGTACGTGAATTTGGTAGTGAGCCGTGAAGACAATAAAAATGAAGAAAAAGTAAAACAGTTTTTGCAAGCTTTTCAATCTCCTGAAGTAGAGAAAGCGGCAGAACAGGAATTTAAAGGCGGAGCAGTAAAAGGCTGGTAAAATATTTATGAGTTATAAGTTATGAGTTATAAGTTAATTTGAAACTTGAAAACTAAAAAAGACAGATATTTTATCTGTCTTTTTTGTTTTTAATATATGTCTTAAAGTATTGTTTTTCAGATTTTTAATGGTGATTTGTTTTTTAACGGACTAGTAATTTTGTACTGTTAATTTATAAAACAATTATCATGAAAATTTTTGGTTTGACTTTGCTTTTATATGTTAGTTTTTGGGGGATTCCAAATGAAAATAAAAAAGAAATTCCAGAAGTAAGTCCCGAGATGGAACGCTTTAACTTAAAACTGGAAGAAGTAAAAGCTGTAATTTGTAAAAATACAACTTACAATACTAAAATTGCTTTTTTAATTGATATGAGAATCAAATCTGGTAAAAACAGATTTTTTATTTACGATTTAGAAAACAATAAAATTCTCGATCAAGGATTGGTTGCTAACGGTTCTGGTTCTGAAACGAATGTAAGAGGAGAATTAAAATTCAGCAACGAGCCAGAGTCCAAATGTACTTCTTTGGGCAGTTATACAGTTGGTAAATCTTACATTGGCATGTTTGGCAAATCGTATAAATTACACGGTTTGGATGAAACTAATAGTAATGCCCAAAAAAGGGCAATTGTTTTACATTCCTATTCTGCAGTTCCAAATGAAGAACAAGATTATTATATTTCCAACAGTAAAGGTTGTCCAATGGTAAGTGAAGCTTTTTTTAAGAAATTAGAAAAGATTATTGACTCTTCTAAAAGGAAGATTATTCTAAATATTTATTATTAGTGAAAACAAAAAAGCTTTAAAATTTGTAAAACAATGTCTTGATTTTGTAAGGATTACGTTTTTTAGTTGGAGTAAATTTTGGATTCAATTAAAAATAAAAAATCATGAGATCAATTTGGACAGGTTCGGTAAGTTTTGGATTAATTAATATTCCGATAAAAATCTTTTCAGCAGTAGAAGAAAGCAGTCTTGATATGGATATGCTGGACAAAAAAGATCATGCAAATATCAAATTCAAACGGGTCAATGAAAACACGGGAAAAGAAGTTGATTTTGCTAATATCGTAAAAGGTTATAAAATCGATGATAAATATGTAATCCTAGACGATAGCGATTTTGAAGCGGCAGATGCCATAAAAACCAAAACTATCGCTATTGAAAGTTTTGTTCTCGAAAAAGAAATTCAAAGTATTTATTACGAACAACCGTATTATCTAGAACCGGACAAAGGTGCTATGAATGCATATGGTTTACTTCGTGATGCTCTTGAAGCTTCTGGAAAAGTTGGAGTGACAAGATTTGTTCTTAGAAATAAAGAAAGCCTTGCGATTCTAAAACCATACAAAAATGTCATTGTCTTAAACCGAATTCGATTTGAACAGGAAATTAGAAGTACAAGCGAGTTAAAGTTACCGCCTATCTCCAAAAAAGCTACCAAAGAAATGGATATGGCCGAAAAGCTAATCGATCAGCTTACGGAGAAATTTGATATTACTGGTTTTAAAGACGAATACACCGCCAAACTTCTGGATATTATTAAAAAGAAAGCCAAAGGAAAACCTCAAAAAGCGTCTCCAAAATTGAAAGTCGTACACAAACAAAGCGACGATTTGATGGAAATGCTAAAAGCGAGTTTAGAGAACAAATCAAAGAAGAAATCGTCTTAAACTTCGTGTTGTCTTTCTTCCAATTTCAAGATGATTTTTTTAATGTTTGCTCCTTTTGATAAAATAGGTTTCCATAAATCTCCTTTTTTCTCAAAACGTTTCAATACGTTCTGAATCGTAAATTGTGAAGGATGTAATTTTTCGTTGACTTCACTCCATTCTAATGGTGTTGAAACCGTAGCTCCAGGTTTTGGACGAACAGAATAAGGCGCAGCCAAAGTTTGTCCTCTTCGGTTTTGTAGAAAATCAATATACAGTTTGTTTTTTCTTTTTTTGATGCTTCTTTCGATAGAAGTGATATCAGGAATTCTGGAATGGACTTCCTGTGCAATTAATTCACCTAAAATTTTGATAGAATCGTAATCGTATTGCGCTCCAAGCGGAATGTAAATATGTAACCCAGAAGCTCCAGAAGTTTTACATAAACATTCTGTTTCTAACTCGTCTAAAACTTCTTTTACAACCAAAGCTGTTTCTATTACTGGACTAAAGTCGTTACCAGCAGGATCTAAATCGATTACCAGCCAATCCGGATTTTGAATATGTTTTATGGTAGAGTTCCACGGATTCATTTCGATACAACCCAAATTTGCCATATAAAGTAATGTTTCTTTGTCATTACAAATCAGATAATCAATATCTGCGTTATTTGATTCAGAGAAAATTTTCTTGGTTTTAAGCCATTTCGGAACTTTGTCAACGTCAACATCCTTCTGATAAAAACTTGGTGCATCAATTCCATTAGGAAAACGATTCATAGATTCGGGACGATCTTTTAAATAAGGCAAAATCAGTGACGAAACCTCATTGTAGTATTGGACAACATCACCTTTTGTAATTCCATCTTTAGGAAAATAAACCTTGTTTTGATTGGTTAAATGTAATGTCGTTTTTCCAATCTTCAAATCATATTCATTTTCGGTTTTGTGTTCTTTTGAGTGTTTCATTTTGGTTAGATTAGCATTTTCATTGCTATTGTCGTTGCTGTTGATATTGCCATTGTCATTGAAATTGTCATTGCCATTGAAATTGTCATTGCTATTGATATTTCCATTGAAATTGACTTCAGAAGCCTTTTTATCTATTCTCAAACCAAGATAAACGGGATGTCGCAAATGATGGTCCTGTGTCCATTCTGAATATTTAACCTGACAAACTATTTTTGGTTTTACCCACTGAATTTTATCTCGTAACGGCACTTTTTCTTTCACAGGAGATTTCTCTACAAAAAGAGGCTTTAATTGGGTGTGAAGTTCTTGCAAAACCGATTCTGTAAAACCAGTTCCGCATTTACCAATGTATTGTAATTCTTTTCCATTGTATTGCCCTAAAAGAATAGCGCCAAAGTGTTTTCGGGAATTTTTAGGTTCGGTAATGCCGATAATGATGGCTTCTTCTTCATTCGAAATTTTAATTTTCAACCAATTATTGCTGCGATTTCCAACAGTGTACGAACTGTTTGCTTTTTTGGCTATAATGCCTTCACCATTGTTTTTTCGGGCTTTTTCAAATTGTTGAATTCCGTCTCCAACCGTATGTTCTGAATAGAAAACATTGGAAAAAGAATATTTATTGAATAAGATTTTCAAGAGTTCTTTTCTTTCCAGTAAAGACAATTCGGTTAAATCATTTCCGTCGAGATGCAGTAAATCAAAAACATAGTATTTTAGGTTTCCAATTCCGGTTTTAATATAGTTTTGAAGCATCTGAAAATCGGCTCTTCCCGAATCGTTTTCAACCACAACTTCACCATCCAAAATCACAGTGTGATCTATTTTTTTTAATTCGTCAGCAATAGGTTTGAAATTAATATTAAATGAAATTTGATTTCGACTGAATAATTCGATCTCATCTTGATTTAGGATTGAAATGGTACGGTAACCATCATATTTATTTTCAAATACCCATTCGTCATCGTCAAAAGGCTTTTCTATCGTTTTGGCCAGCATGGGTTTCAAGAAAGAAGCTTTTACGATTTTCGGTTTAGATTTTTTTTTTACGTCTTGAGTGTCTTCGTTTTTAGAAGCTATTTTTTCAGCTCTAGCTTCTAATTCTTCCAAAGTTCTTTTAGAAATAACCGATTTATTCTTTTCTAAAATATCTAAATCTGTAATAGCATATTTATCGTCTTTTTTGATTAAAAGCCAGGCGTTTTCTTGTTTCCCGTGAAGCTTTACCAATGAAAATTCTCCTTTGAGTTTCTTTCCTTTTAAAACAAAACTCAAACGTCCTTTCTTTAAATCGGCTACTAATTGTTTTTCTGGCGAATCTGTTTTTTCATCAGAAGTATAGGTTCCGTTATCCCAGACAATCACATTTCCAGCGCCATAATTTCCTTCCGGAATTGTTCCTTCAAAATCTTTATAACTGTACGGATGATCTTCGACCATCATAGCAAGACGTTTTATTTCAGGATCCATAGACGGACCTTTTGGAACAGCCCAGCTTTTGAGAACGCCATTCATTTCTAATCTAAAATCATAATGTAAATGAGAAGCAGCATGTTTCTGAACTACAAAAATTAATGCATCAGCCGATTTTTCAACCTTTCCTTTAGGCTCACGCGTTTGTTTAAAATCTCTTTTCTGATTGTATTTGGAGAGTGACATAAGCTTTCGTTTTTAGAAAATTAGCATCAATGCATAGAGAGCTGTTGCGACAATGGCGAAAATTATATGGGCAAAGAACAGCTGAATGTAATAACCCTTAAAATCAATCGGGGGTTGATGACGGGTCATTTTGAAAATAATTATCCAGCTGAAGATGCCAATTAAACCACTGAGTACCCCTAGTAGGAGAGCACTTAATGATGAAACTGGTAAAATATTCTTTACCCAAATAATATGATACCCAACCACAAACAAAAAACCGATTATGTAATGTGTTAACCAGCCCCAAGTTTTTTTTGATCGTGCCGAGTGATCTATTTTCAATTTGTCAATGGCGTATATTAATAGTACAGGCTCTTTATACAACTCCCTAAAACTTTTTGATATTGCATAGCTAAACCACGTCATAGCTGATGTCGCGGTAATTGAAATAAATATCAATTGTAAAATGACATAAAATGGCATAAGATTTAGGATTTGAGGTCTAACGTATTTCAAAGTTAAATCCAAAAATCGGGAGCTCTTTATACTATTAAATTTTGTAATTATATAATTATCAGTAAGTAAGGTTTTTGTGTTATAGAATAGCCTCTAAAGATTGCTTTAAAATAGAAGCGGCTTTTTCCATTTCCTCTTTTTCCAAATGTCCAAATCCTAAACGAGTTGCAGTTAAATCTTTGGTTTGATACAAAATGGTTTTGGGTAAAAATAATCCGTTATTCAAACATTCTTTCTGAAATTTGATCAGATTAAAATCAGGAAGCCATTCGACCCAAATTGCTAATCCGCGCGGGGGAATTTTAAATTTGATTTTGCCGTTTAATTTTTCATTAAGTATAGAAACAAAGAAATCGCGGCGTTCTTTGTAAATTTTTTTGTTCTTTTTAGAAAGTCGGTGTACTTCGCCTTCAGAAATCCATTCGGTTAAAACTTGTTCTTTCATGACATCAATTCCGGGTTCGAGAATATTTTGATTCTTTTCTAATTCTTTGATAAAGTCTGCTGGAGCGGCAACAAAACCATAACTGAATCCAGAGGGAAGTGATTTTCCAAAAGATCCAATATAAACCACACGTTGATTGGTATCAAAAGCGGCCAAAGGCAAAACTGGATTATGATCATAATGAAAATCAAAATCGTAATCGTCTTCCAGAATAACAAAACCGTACTTATTGGCTAATTCCAAAACTTCAATTCTCTTTTTTGCACTCATAAGAATCGTGGTCGGATAATGATAATTGGAGGTAAGATATAAAATCCTGATTTTAGAAGTTTCGCAGATTTCCTTCAATTTTTTAGTATCAATTCCATCTTCATTTACTGGAATAGAAATTATCTGAGCTCCTGTATTGGTCAACGTCATATTCGACATATAATAACCCGGCGAAGCCACAACTACTTTATCTCCTGCATTAATAAGCACTTTTGTAACCAGATATAAGGCGATTTCGTGGCTACTGGCAGTTAAAAGATTAGAGGTTGAAATACGAATTCCTCTCGTTAGATTTAAATAATTGGCAAATTGCGTTTTAAAATTAGAATGGGAGCGAAGCTGGATTTGTTCGTAGGTTTTAGAAGTTTTGTGTCTTTTTAATTTGGAAACATACAATCTTGCCAAAACATCGGTTTGTACCAATCTTAAATCGGGCATTCCGTCATTAAATTGATACGGCAGATTGCTGATTTCGATTGGATTTTCAAGTATTGTAGAACGCTGAAAAGTAAAACCAGTATCGATTGCTGATTGATTTGGTTCTTTTAAAGTTGTAAATTCAGCTTTGTTTTTTTGCTTTTGTTGTGATAAAATAAAAGTGCCTTTGTTTGGAAGTGTTTCAATCCAGCCCTGAGATTCCAAATCCTGAAAAGCTTTAATCAAGGTGTTCCGATTCACTTCAAGAACTTTACAAAGAATTCTTGTACCGGGAAGTTTGGTTCCTTCAGGAAGAAAACCCGTTTGAATGGCTTTGATAAATTCAAAAACAATCTGAAGATAAAGCGCTGTATTTTCTTCAGGCTTAAGCTGAATAAAGCTTTTAAAAGGAATTTCAACCGGACTATTCATAAATACAAAACTGGTATACTTTATTAGTACGGCAAGATACTACTTTTGCCAAAAAAAATTGACCAAATGAAAAAAATCTACTTTGCTGCTCTTGCAGTAATTTGTTCTAACGTTTATGCGCAGTCTAAAAAGGATTCGATAAACGAAATGAACGAGGTAATCATTAATGAAAACCGTTTTAATACACCTATTTCAAAACAAAACAGAAATGTGTATGTGATTTCGAGTGAAACTATAAAAAAACTTCCGGGAAGAACTTTACAGGAAGTATTACAATATGCCAATGGAGTAGACATTAGACAAAGAGGACCGTTTGGAACTCAGGCTGATATCAGTGTTGATGGAGGAAGTTTTGAGCAAACTGTTGTTTTGTTGAACGGAGCAAAAGTAATCGATTCTCAAACGGCTCATAATATGCTGAATTTGCCTCTTCCGGTTGAAGTTATCGAAAGAATTGAAGTTGTTCGCGGACCGGCTGCAAGAATTTACGGAATCAACAGTTTAACTGGAGCTATCAATATTATCACTAAAAAACCAACAGATTCTGAATTTTTGGTAAGTACATACGCAGGTTCAAATTTTGAAAAAGATACTCGTGATACTGGAGATACATTTTACGGAACCGGAGTTCAGGCGGGAGCAGTTTTAGGAAAAGAAAAACAACAGCATTTAATTTTTGCTTCGCATGATAAAAGCAACGGATATCGATACAATACAGCATTTGAAAACAACAAAATTTTCTACCAAGGAAATGTTCAAATCAACGATTCTAATGAAATTTTAGGTTCTGCGGGTTACATCAACAACGGTTTTGGTGCCAATGGATTTTACGCAGCGCCAGGAGATATCAATTCGACAGAAATCATTCAAACGACTTTTGCTAATATTCAGTCAAAACATGCCATTACAGAAAACTGGAAAATTATGCCAAGAGTAACGTACAGATATAATTATGATGATTATCGTTACTTAGGAAACTCTAATTTGGCCGTAGGTAGAAGTCAACATTATACCAATTCTATTGCTGGAGAATTAAATTCTACGGTGAAATTGTCTAAAGGCGAAATTGGTTTTGGAGCAGAATTTAGAAATGAAAATATTCATTCTTCAAATATTGGTGATCATGATCGCGAAAATCTGGGAGTTTATGCAGAATATAGAACGAGTTTTACAGATAAACTTGACGTAAATATTGGAACGTATTTGAATTACAATTCAGATTACAAATGGCAGATTTATCCAGGAATCGACGCTAGTTATGCGATTACAGATGCTTTTAAAATTATTGGTAATGTTGGAACAAGTCAAAGAATTCCATCGTTTACAGATTTGTATTTGAAACAAACAGGAAACATTGGAAATACAGATTTAGATTCTGAAAATGCTTTTCAAAGTGAAATTGGTTTTAAATACAACAAAAAAGCTTTAAGCTTCAACGCTAATTATTTCTACAGAAAAATTGACAATTATATTGATTGGATGCGTAATTTGACAACGCAGCCTTGGCAAAGTCAAAATACGGGAGATTTAAATACTAACGGAATCAATTTGCGTGGTACTTATAGATTTGATTTTTCTAAAGATTCTAGATTAAACATTCTTTTAGCGTACACTTATTTGGATTCTGAATTTAAAAGTTCAAGAACAGAAATCTATTCTAAATACCTTATTTCTTCATTAAAACATCAAATTACCAATACAATAGATTATCAGTATAAAGATTTCTCTGTTTTGTTTGCAACCCGTTTTAACGAAAGAATTACTGGACCTTCTTACTGGGTAAATGATTTTAGAGTAAGCCAGTCTATCAATAAATTCACAATATTTTTTGATGCACAGAATATATTTAATGCCACTTATTACGAAGTAGGAGCAGTGCCTCTGCCATCAAGATGGTTTACTTTAGGAGTTAAATTAGTTACTTTTTAAATTACTTTAAAAAAACATAAAAAACCGTAATTCTAGAATTAGAATTGCGGTTTTTTTATGGTTTTTCTAAAACGAAAAATCTCCCAGTTATTTAAAGGATAACTAGGAGATAGATCAAAAATAAACACAAACAATTGTTAGAACGAGTATCTTAAGCCAAGCTGACCTTGGAATCTTGAAGCTAATTGATCTATAGTATAAGGTGTAGAAGTTGGTTTTTGGAACGTGTAAGTTGGATCGCCTGTTGCTGTTCCTCCTAAGTTTCCAGATTTAGTTAAACCAATACTTGCTGTTGAATTATAGGTGTTTGGAACAAAATAACTTCTTCCCCAATCTTTGTTGATAAGGTTTCCGATATTAGCCATACTGAATGAAATTTGGAAAGTTCCTACTTTAGTTACTTTGATTTCGTCCATTAATTTTAAATCAGCCTGAATGTTCCATGGAGTAGTATCACCATTTCTTTGTGTGAATGTTCCTCTTCTGCTTTTTAAATAATCATTTCCGTTAATGAAGGCTTCGTAATCTGCAACTTGCTGTGCTGCTGTAGCAGAAGGAACACCAGCTGAACTAACTCCAATATATTTTGCCGCTTCTGCAGCATCTTTAAAGATATATGCTAATCCTGCTGCTTGTCCTGTTCCAGCAATTGTAGAGTTTACAAATCCCCAAGAAAACGGATTTCCTGATTGTGCATTAAAATAAACATTTGCAGAGAAAGTATTGTTGTCAGCCAATTTTACTGCATATCCAACATTAGAAACAATTCTGTGTTTGATATTAAAGTTTGAAGTTGCTAACTGAGGATCATTTGGTGTTAAAGATTGATTCATTTGGAAGTTACTTTCCATAGAATTACGAATTCCGTTTGTAACATCTTTAGAATCTCCATAAGTATAAGCGACCATAAAATTAAGACCAAAATCGTATGTTTTTGAAATCATCTCAGTAATGCTGTAACGGTATCCTTTATTTGTATTTGACAATAAGTAAGCATTTGAAAACGCAGCATTGATATTTGCAGCATAAATCGGCATCTGATGATTCGTGTCGTAAGAGAAATAAGTTGGATTATCTGTCTTATTTACTTGTTGAAATTGAAGATCGCGAATCACTTTTGTGTACATTCCTTCAGTTGTAAATTTATATCCGTTAATGATTTTATCAATCGCAAGCGAGTTTCTTAAAACAGCTGGCATTTTGAATTTATTATCAATTAAATCGGCCTGAACTTTTGGTGTTGCATCATGATATCCATTTAATCCGTTTGGAGTCAAAGGATCGCCTGCTGCTGCAACTTGAGCTGCAGTAAGGTTGTTTTTGTCGTAACTTCCGTAACCAACACCATCATTGTAATACGCATATCCTAACCAAGCAAACGGAACTCTACCTGTAAATACTCCAGAACCACCTCTTAAAACAAGCGTTTTATCTTCGTTAACATTGTATGTAAATCCGATTCTTGGAGAAACTAAAGCTGTACCAAAAAAGTTGTTTTTAATCTGGCTTAATGGCGTATAATCGTAAGTTGTTCCATAATTTGGATCTGCTGGAGAATTTTGAACTTGCTGACTTAATTTTGGTTTAGTTGGCATGTCTGTATAATCAATTCTTACTCCTGGAGTAACTTTTAATTTACTTCCAATTCTAATTTCATCCTGAACATAAGCACTGTAAAGGTTTACGTTAAATTGTGCATACGGATTATTAAAGATTTCGTCTCTTGAAGAACCATCAAAAGGATAAGTTCCACGTACTCTAGAAGGTAATTTGTTGTAAAAATCAGCCAGAGATTTGTATGAAATTCTTCCGTTAAGCGCATTTACGAATCCGTAATTGATGTCGTAAAATTCGTTGTGTGTTCCAAATAATAAAGTATGATTTCCTGTTTTATAAGTAAGGTTATCTGTAATTTCAGTTGTATTCTGTTTCATATTGAAAACAGTTGCTTCACGATCATTTCCTAAGAAAATTGTTCCACCATTGTAACCAATTTCTGTTTGAGGAAACATAATATTGCTTGATTTTGGATCACGATAATCTTTAATGGCAGAATAACTTGCTATGAAAGAGTTTGACCATTGACTGTTGAAATGACTTTTTAATTCTAAAACAGTACTAATCGCTTGGTTTTTTTGAGTAAAATCCATACTTGCGAATCTAAAGTTAGCCGCGTCACGCTCTAGATTTGTTGCTTGAGAAATTACAGTATTATTTCGTAATGAAAGAGAGTGTTTGTCATTAATTTTCCAATCTAATTTATTGAAGAATTTCTGGCTTTTAGAAAAGTTGTTATAAGAACCGTAACTTCCTGGGTCGAATCCATAATTTGTTTTAACGAAATTAGAGATTTGTTCAGCAGTAGCATTATCTACTAATGAAGTTAGTTTTCCGTTGGCATCTGTTTGTCCTGCATTGTAAAAAATAGGATCTGTTCTTTCTGCATATTCCATATTTGTAAAGAAGAATAATTTATCTTTTACAATTGGAAGTCCAACTCTGAAACCGATTTGATAGTCACCAAAAGCTTTTGGCATTTTAGAACCATCTCCAGCATTGTTAGGACCAGTAATTGCAGCACTTCTTCCGTAGCTGTAAATAGATCCGCTTACTGTATTGGTACCACTTCGTGTAACAGCATTTACACTTCCTCCTAAAAAGTTTCCTAATTTAATATCATAAGGAGCAATGTAAACTTGAATATCCTGAATCGCATCAAGACTTATAGAGTTAGAACGTGTACTGCTTCCAGGCATACCAGAAGTTCCAGATTGACCTCCTAATGACGGACTAAAACCAATCGCATCATTATTGATAGAACCGTCAATCGTAACGTTATTATATCTAAAATTTGTTCCTGCAAAAGAGTTATTAGAACTTTGCGGTACTAATTTCGTAACATCCTGAATTCCTCTGTTTATCAACGGAAGACCATTTACTTGTTTTTCGCTAATATTGGTTCCGTTATTTTTAGACGAAGGTTTAGAACCTGTTATTACTACTTCTTCCAATACATTATTATCCGATTTACTTAGTACAATTGTTGGTAAATCATTGTCTCCAAGTGCTAAATGTATTTGAGAGTTAGTATAATCTTTGGCATCATTACTTTTAATTTCTAATTCGTAAGGTCCGCCGGCATTTAGATTTTCGAAACTGAATCTTCCTTGTTTATCCGTAACAGCTTTGTAAACTGCATTTGTCGGTAAATGTGTCAAGGTTACTTCAGCACCATTAATTGGGCTTGTACCATCATTAACTTTGGCAGATAAAGATGAGGTTGTAATTTGGGCAAAAATGTTTCCCACGGTTAGGAGCATTAAAGCCGAAAAAAAGAGTCTTAGGTTTGTCATATTTTTAGTTTTTATTTGACAAAGAAACTCTGTTTGTTTCGATCCGATTTAACGCTTTTGTTAACATAAAATGATATAACTATTTATTGTTAACTTAAAATCATCAACGTGTTATGATATTGAAATTATTTTAACCCTTTAAAATCAATACTTTGTGTAAATGTTTAAAAATAAAAGGATTAGACTTATATTTGAAGTAGATTAGAGAAAGATTAGAGTATTAAGCCAATGTTACCAATTGTAAAAATGGCGATTCTTGATGAGGACTATTCGCTTAAAAAAAAGCAAAATTAATTATGGAAATAATAAAGAAATGGTTGTGCCTTTTTCCAATTCTGAATCGATATTTAATTCAATATGATGAAGTTTTAGAATCTGCATGGTAATAAAAAGCCCTAATCCTTGTCCCTGAATATGACGTGTACGATCACTTCTAAAAAAGAGTTCAAAAATAGATTCCTGATCTTTTTGTGAAATTCCCAGTCCTTTATCAACAATTTTAATTAGAAGTTTGCCTCCATTTGAAGACGCAAAAACATTGACCTTTTCTGGAAAAGAAAATTTAATGGCGTTATCCAATACATTATTGAGTGCTATAAAAAGCATGTCTTTGTTTGCATAAACAGAAAGCAACTCTTCATTATTGGCAATGTTGTCAAAATTTACAGAAACTTTTGAGTCTGGATATTCAATTGCTTTTTTCTCCAATACATTCCATAATATTTCATCTATTCTGATGGTTTCCATTTTTTGTGGCTCAGAAAGTTCAAGACCTGACAACACTAAAAGTTCTTCCAAAATCGATTTTAAATGAAAAGTATCTTTCCTCAGAGATTTCAAAACATTTTCATATTCTTCGTTTGATCTCGGATGTTGTAGCGAAACGTCAATATCTCCTATAATAATAGTCAGTGGTGTTTTTAATTCGTGCGATGCATTTTTTAGGAAATTATTCTGCAGCTTGATACCCGTTTCAAGTCTTTCTAAAAGATAATTAAAGGTTGTGATAAGTTCTTTAATTTCATCTTTTCCACTAACCGTAGGCATTTCAAGTCTCGAATGTAGGTTTTCTGTGGTAATCGTATTTACTTTGGCAATAACATCTTCAAAAGGTCTGAAAGTTTGTTTGGCTAAAAATCTTCCTAAAAGAAAATTAAACGGAATCGCGAGCAGATAAAATCCAATGAACATTAATCCCAGCGCATTTAATTGCTGATCTCCCACAATATCAATTCCGGAAACTACAATAATAAAATCGCCCTGATTATCTTTATAATATAAACCTGTAAATTGTCTGTCTTCCTTTGTAAAATAGAATATTCTGTTTTTAGAAATTGCTTTTAAATCCTTGTCAGTTAAAGTAATATCGATATCGTCTCTCAGGTATAATTCTTTAGTTTTAGCATTATATATCCTGATCGTCTGATTGGTAATTTTTTTATACTCAATTTCTATGGTTTGATAACGAGAGCTGTCAACTTTGCTGATTTCATCTTTTTCAAAATAAAAAAAAGCAGTTATCAAGGCGCTGTCTTCAAGTCTTTCGTAATAAAGATCCTGTCTGTGTTTTTTAAAAAGCAAAAATGATCCCGTCAGTACAAGTCCGACAGTAAAAGCAAATAATAAGGTAGAATTTACAGAAAGTTTGGTTTTAAGATTCATGAGCTTTTTTCTTAAGCATATAACCGGTTCCTTTTACAGTATGAATGAGTGGTTCAGAAAAATTCTTATCGACTTTATTTCGTAAATAGTTGATATAAACATCTACAGTATTGGTGTTCATATCAAGATCAAGATTCCAAACCGCTTCGGCAATTGCAATTCTAGAAAGCGCTTTTTCGCGGTTTTTCATAAAGAAAATCAAAAGCTTCAGTTCTCTTGACGAAAGATTGAGTTCTTTTCCGTCTCTTGAGGCACTTTGTTCTTTCATATTGATTTCGATTCCCGCATAAGATTGAAAATCTAAAATTCCGGAACTAAATTCAGCACGACGAAGCTGCGCATTTATTCTCGCCAAAAGTTCTTCAAATAAAAAAGGTTTGGCTAAATAATCATCTGCGCCAGATTGCAGTCCTTTTACTTTTTCGTGTGGAGTATCTAAAGCACTAAGAATAAGAATTGGAACTATGATTTTTCTATTTCTTAAAATCTCGCAAACTTCAAAACCTGAAATATCAGGAAGCATAATATCAAGAATGATAATATCAAAATCATTTTTCATGACTTCATTTACAGCATCATGACCTTTTGAAACTGCTTTTACCTGATACAGATTTTCTTCGAGACCTCTTATGATAAAAGACGCAACTCTAGGATCGTCTTCTACTAATAACACTTTATTCATTATCGATTATTATTACTGAATGAGTTTTGAATGGGATAAAAGTAATTAAAAGTAGAGTATTTTAGAGTAAAAAAAACAGGAACTAAAATGTGTTTTCTGTAATTACAAAAGTGCCTGTAAAAGATTTAAAAAAGTTTTTATATTTGAGTAAACTATTCTGTAAAAGCACATTTAAAGTTTCATTTTAATCAAAATACGATATGAAAATACTTTTTATTAGAACCATGTTGTTTTTAATGTTCTTAACTTTTTTGTCTTGCGATAATAAAAAACAAAAACCAGAGGCTAAACCTTATGAAGCAGGTGTGATTTTGTCTTTTGATGATGCTTATGTTGATGAATGGGCTGAAGCCGATGCCGCTTTGAAAAAATACGGATGGCGAGCTACTTTCAATGTTTGCAGAATAGATTCTATTGGAGCGCCTCAAATTAAAAAACTGCTTCAAATGCAAAAAGAAGGACATGAAATTGCAGGACATGGATATCATCATTACAATGCCGTAAAGTTTGTACAGCAAAACGGAATAGATGCTTATATGCAACAGGAAATAAATCCCATGATTGTTTCTATGAAAAAGAAAGGTTTTAACGTTACTTCTTTTGCCTATCCGTATGGAGAAAGATCTGAAGAATTGGATAAAGCTTTGTCTCCTGAATTTAAAATTATCAGAGGAAGAGCTTTTGGTGGAGAACTTCCAGAAAAACAAGACAGTTATTTTAATAATTCAAAAATCGTTTTTGCTTTTGATATCGATAACAGTCATATTCATTTCAGCATTCCATATCTTTTAGAATTATTGGATTATGCTAAAAAACATAATAAAATTCTGATTCTCTGCAGTCATAAACCAGTGAAGAAAGTAACAGAAAATTACCAGACAAAAATAGAAACTTTAGAATTTGTCTGTCGATACATGAAGCTTAACAATCTCAAATATTACACTTTATCTGATTTGAATAATTTATTGCCTCAAAACTGATTTTGTTTAGTCATTTTTATTTCATTGAATAAAAGTTTGAGTGTAATAAAATTAATTATATTCGCTTTTACAAAAAGCAGTGAGTTCTCAATTCACTTATCCAAAAACAATCGAAATAAAATAGTATAACGCTTTTTTATACATTAAGTTAAAACATGGAGTTAACAGAAAATCAAGATTTATTTCAAACCATTTTTGACTCAACAGCCAATGGCATTGCCGTAATTAAGTCTGTGTACAATAATCAGGGTGAAGTAAACGATTTTTCGATAGTGTTTTTAAATGCTTATGTCTTAAAACGCGTTAGTGATTTAAACTACAAAGACAGGCTTTATACTGAGGTTTTTCCTGGAATAAAAGATAACGGAATTCTTGAAAAATTTATTCATACGGCAACAACCGGAATTACAACTGATTTTGAATCCAGATATATAGTTGGAGATTCTAAATTCTGGTATCGATTTGCAGTTGTAAAACAAGGAGAATTATTGATTGTTACTACAGAGGATCTTACCAAAAGAAAAAAAGCCGAAATTGCTTTGAAAAATGCGTTAGATACTGCAGAAAAGCAAAAACGATTTTATCATTCTATAGCCAATACAACTCCAGATTTGGTTTATGTATTTGATCTCTCTTATCATTTTACTTATGCAAATAAAGCACTGCTTTCTATGTGGGGAAAATCGGCAGAAGAATCTATTGGTAAAGGTTTGAGAGATAATGGATACGAAGAATGGCATGCTGTAATGCATGAAAGAGAAATTGACGAAGTAGTTGCCTCAAAAAAATTGATTAGAGGAACTGTGTCTTTTCCACACGCCGAATTAGGAAGCAGGATTTACGATTATATTTTTGCGCCAGTTTTTAATGAAGAAGGAGAAGTAGAAGCTGTTGCAGGAACTACCCGCGATATTACAGAAATAAAACAAGCAGAACAACAGCAGATTCTAGCAACAAAAAAGGCAGAACAAAGTGAAGCTACTTTAAAATCGATGATCGACCAAACGCCATCTCCAACATTAGTTTTGATGGGAGATGATTTGGTAATCAAACAAATTAATAAACACATGCTTGCCATGATTGGCAGGGGAGAAGAAATCATCGGAATGCCATTGATTGATGTTCTGCCAGAATTAAAAGGACAATATGTATGGACTCAGGTTCAAAACGTTTATAACGAAGGAACTCCTTTTGATCAGAGTGAAGTTTTGGTACAGCACAATCGTACAGGAGTAAAACGAGATTATTATTACAACCTTGCTTATCGTCCTTTGGTTGAAGATGGTAAAATAACCGGAATGATTCAGGTTGCAGTTGATGTTACAGAACAGGTTGTTGCCAGAAAAAAGATGGAAGAGAGCGAAAATCGTTTCCGTGTTTTAATTAATGCTTCATCTGATTTTGTATATCGAATGAATGCTGATTGGACTGTAATGAGAAATTTAGAAGGAATTGATTTTCAGTCAGATCCTGAACTTCCTGTTTTTAACTGGATCGATAAATATATTTATTTTGAAGATCAGGAAAAAGCATTAAAGCTAATTGCCAATGCAATTGAAAGAAAGGGGACTTTTGAAATGGAACATCGAGTTTTAAAAGCTGATGGTTCTATTGGATGGACGTTTTCGAGAGCAATTCCAATTTTAGACGATGACAAAAACATAGTTGAATGGTTTGGTGCAGCTGGTGATATCACTTCGCAAAAAGAAGTACAACAGATTATTAAAGACAGCGAAGAGAAATTCAGACAAATGGCAGATCTTGTACCACAAGTTATCTGGACAGCTCAACCAGATGGTTCTACAGATTATTACAATAAGCGTTGGTATGAATATACTGGCTTAGAAGAAAATAAGTTTGGAGACCAAAGTTGGGTTCCATTGTTGCATCGCGATGATGTTTTACCAGTATTAGAAGCTTGGTATATAAGTGTTCAAGGAGGTACAAATTATCAGCTTGAATTTAGATTAGAGAATAAAAATACAGGAGAATATCGTTGGTTTTTGAGTAAAGCACTTCCTATTCGAGATAAAACAGGAGTGATTGTTAAATGGTTTGGAACTTGTACCGATATTCACGAACAAAAAACAATTACCGAAAAACTGGAAGGTTTAGTAGCCGATAGAACAAAAGAATTGCAACGTTCCAACGAAGATTTACAACAGTTTGCGCATGTTGCTTCGCATGATTTGAAAGAACCAGTAAGAAAAATAAAAACATTTACCAGTAGGCTAGAAGAACATTTACAAGGTCAATTAGATGAATCTGCATCGAGATTTATTGGCAGAATACATGTTGCTGCAGATCGAATGTTTAATATGATAGATGGTGTTTTGATGTATTCTAAAATCAATTCTAATTTACAAAAAGCAACTTTAATTGATTTAAACGAAGTTTTAAAAAATATCGAAACTGATTTGGAAGTTTCCTTGCAAAATACCAATGGAGAGATTTATTATAATGATCTGCCAAAGCTGGAAGGAGCTTCGGTACTGATTTATCAGCTTTTCTATAATTTGATTAATAATTCTATTAAATTTGCCAAAAAAGGAACGCCCCCTGTAATCGTAATATCTTCAAAAATAGTAGCTGAGAATCAAAAGGCAATAGCTTTGATTACTGTTGAAGATAACGGAATTGGTTTTGAAGATGAACAATCGGCACAAATCTTCGAAACTTTTACAAGACTTAATTCTAAGGATGTCTATGAAGGAACGGGATTAGGATTGTCACTCTGTAAGAAGATAGTAGAAAGGCACGGAGGAACTATTACAGCAATCGGGCGACCTTATGTAGGGGCAGTTTTTACAATTAAACTTCCTCTAAAGCAACAAGAAAATGGAATATAAGTATGAGTGAAAAAATAATTTTACTGGCTGACGACGATACGGATGACACCGAAATGTTTTGTGAGGCACTAGAAGAAATAGATGGAAACATAATCTGTCATTGTGCAGAAAATGGAAATGAAGCGTGGAAAATACTTAATCAAATCACTGAAAAACCACAGCTGATTTTTCTAGATCTCAATATGCCTGTAATGAATGGCTGGGATTGTCTTAAATTAATTAAAAACGATGATCGTTATAAGGATATTCCTGTAATCATGATTTCGACTTCTTCTCATAAAAATGATATGGAAACGGCTTTAAAACTTGGATCTATTTGCTATTTTGTGAAGCCTAATAGTTTTACTGATTTGAAGCACATCCTTCAGCACATTACAAATTTTGGGCATAATTTAAAAGACGCTCTCCATAAATTAAAAGAAAGCGGTTCTAAGCATATTTTTATCTGTAACGAAGACTAATTGGTTTTTATTTGCACTTCGAATTTTCCGTAATAAGGATTATCAGCCATTAAAGAATGTCCGATTACTAAAACATGAACTCCTTTTTGTTTGAGCGGAATCTCTAAATCCATTCCAAAAGGGCCGTCTGAAGTTTTATCTGGAAAAATAATTTGATTAAAACGAATGTTTCCTTTTTCGGGAGCTGGAATAATTTTAGCTTTTAATACCTCTAATTCTTCATTTGTAAACTTAACATATACTTTTGAATTAAGAGAATCTAATCTTCCTTCAGCTGTAAATATTCCTTCTTTATCGCTATAATTCATAGTAATCGTATCTCCGTTTTGTTTGTTTTCCTGTTTGTTTTCTTTTTCAGGAATAGGAGTCGGAGATTTACTAGTGGTATTGTTGTTTTCTTTCTTTTGACATGAAAACAATAAAATTGCTATAAAAAGGAACAGTATATTTTTCATTTGAATGATTTAGCCTAACATTAAAAAAGTTCCTGGAGTTTCTTCATCTTTGTTGTATTCACCTTCCAATTTTTCATCCAAATCCTCTTCTTCCCAGTCATTTTCATCATATTCTGATTCGAAGTCATCTTCAAGATCGTCCTCCAGTTCTCCAAGTTCTAAATAGCGTGATTCGCGAGTATATAATTCGTTTGCATGATTACTTTCCAAATAATCATCATAATTTAGCAATAGTTGCTCCTCGTATGAATTCATTTCTCCTTCAAATTCATTGTAAGTGTAATTTTCGAATATCATAGTAATCAAATTTAAAAAGTGAATAAATGTGTCTAATTCTCTAATTAGATTATTCTAAAATTACATACTCAATCAATAAATTATTTTATATAATTTTCTTGAAGCATTGTTAAATTTTCATATTGGGACGATTTTTCAAATAACTGCTAAAAACCAAAAAGCCTGTAAACATTTAAGTTTACAGGCTTTTTTTTTGTGGAGTCGCCGGGAATCGAACCCGGGTCCAAACAAGCAACTAAAGAGCTTTCTACACGCTTATTTCCTGATTAAATTTTCGATGTTGAGCTAGGCCAGAAACAACCACCCAACACTTATCTTCTTAATTTTCGAAATCCACCCGAAGCTCATGAATATCTAGGTTTATTTTTACGGTTCCCCTGAACGGAACGCCACAAACCAAGGCTTTCCAGGAGAATCCAGCTTCTCTACCTTGTAGAGACGTGGCGC
>NZ_DASWYK010000073.1:0-13129 GCF_036405015.1 Flavobacterium sp.
GATGGAGCCCAAACACCATCGCCGTGACGAACCGTACGATAATGTTCTACAGGAAACTGATTTTGTAATGCATATCCAACCAATTCCCAATTTACAAGATCTTTCGAGTGAAGAATAGGGAGTCCAGGAATACTATTAAAACTAGATGCTGTCATGTAATAACCGTCTTCTCCAGCGCAAACATCGGGATCAGAATAATCGACATGTAAGATTGGGTTTTTATATTTTCCATTTCCCAAATCAGCGTTCCAGCCTTGTGCACCTGCCCCTATATACCAAAATAATCCTAGGGCCAGTAGTAATTGTTTGAATTTCATTGTATTGATTTTTATTATATAATTCGCTTCATTAAAATATCTTCCATGACATTTTAAAGTTCTTTTCTTTCACCAATTAGTGAAACACAGTACATAGAAGTATCCCCAACCACAAGGATACTTCCTGAGTACTGAAACCACTTAACTTAATTAACAAAATTTATGGCAACCATCTTGTATCTCCTACTCTGTTGGTCACAATTGGAGAATTTGAATCTTTGATCATCAGGTTTCCGTTTGCCGGATCTACAAATAGATTTTGAGCACTGATTCCTAATTCCGTTCCTTGTATAGCAGCTGCTCCAAGAAGGTAATTTGTTGTTGTATAATTGTTACCGTACGTTGTAGGTGTATTGGCTGCAATTGCCTGAATCACTTTTCCACAAGCAGATGCCATTAGTACATTTTTAAACATTAAGGTAGAACCTACCGCATTTGGTATATTAATTAATGATCTGTTGTAAGCATAATCATAAATTGTAATATTTTGATACTCTAAATGAATTGGATATGCTGATGTACCATAATCCCATAAGTTTTTAAAGTTTCTATTCTGATCTGTTGTCTGATAATAATCTCTCATGAAAGTACAATTAGAGAAAACCGCTTTTTTCACATTATCAGCTCCAGCTGAACCAAAAGCGAATGTTCCATAAGGGCCTGTGTGTCCTCCAACCTGATCGAATGTACAATAGCTCATATCAAAATTGCCAATTTCCTTGTATTTACCATTTCCTTGATGTCTCCAGAAGCCGCGTTTGAAATAATTAAAAACACAATTGTAGAAAGTAATTTCATCTACTTTCCAGGCTGTTCCACTATTGAAGAAATAACTCGCATCTATAGTTTGATAGAAACGAATGTTTTCGAAAGCTAAAGATGATAAATAAGAACCTTCTGCAATATTCCAGTTTCCGTTCATTTCGATTTGAGGACGTTCTCCCTGAGTTCCACCTGTCAGTTTAAATCCTTTAGAAATAGTGAAAGGCGTAATTTTAAACAATGAGCCCGCTTCTAAGAAATACTCTGTTCCTTCTGGCACTGTCGGATCATCATTATTCGTTCTTAACAAAGCATCCAAATCCATTCCTTTTGTTACAATGATAGTTGCCGCCGATGGTCCTGCAGAACGGAACGAAACCTGATTATAAGGCTTATCATAACGTCTTGGTTTAATATTATCGAAGATGTTAACATTGTATAAGGTATTTTTCTCTAAACCTGTTACAGTTGCCTCACCTCTCATCATTTCTGATGGAGTAAGTTTACGTCCGATAGCAGGAATTTCAGCAGATTGTGCAGGAGCAACAGAGATACTGTCAACTGGATTTTTTGAAGAAACTGCCCAAGTTACTGTAACATCCGTCTCTGTAATATTTACTCTTTCTATTGGTTGTAAAATAGGATCAAATGCAGGACGATCTTCTGTCAATGCACTTGTGTACGCCCATTGTGAGTTGTGCTCTCCATTAACATGATTTGATCTTACCCTGATATAAAATTGTGTCTTATACGGAATATCATCCATCAAAATTTGTGTATCTGTTATGGTATACGATTTATAAAGACTTTTATAATAATTATCTAAGTGTAGTTCTACCGTATAAGATGCCGCATCATTTACTTTGTACCAAACCACCGCAATTGAATTACTTTTTACTAATGGCGCTGTAAGGACAAATTTTGGCTGGAATAAATCATCCACTGGTTTATAACGAAATTCATCATTATCACAGGATTGTAGTACTATTCCAAAAACAATTATTCCGATAAGAAATAAACTGTAAATTAGTTTTTTTGAATTTTTCATACTTGATTCAATTAAAAATTAAAACCATAAAAATTTTGAATGGCTCCTCGATGATCTGTAATCACTTTGGATGGATAAGGACATAAATAACGCAACGGATCTGTTGGAGATACCGATGAAGCATTATTGTAATTTATAAATCCTCTAAAACTCCATTTAATATCGTTTCTTGGCTCATAACTTGCCGTATCGTTATTTAATGAATACCAGTTAACAGCAAAAGGAAAGGCGGTATATCCTGCGGGATTTGCAGTCACAACTTCATCAATTCCTTTTATGTCTAAAATTTTTCTGCTTGAATTGGCTGGATCTGTAACAAGTTTGTAATAAATACTTCCTGGAACCTGATCGATACCTGGTACATAAGCACCGTTTGCTACACGACCCCAATTGTATAGTTTATTGTATTGATTGTAAATTACTTCACTGAATTTATTCCAACGAGCCAAATCGAATTTACGTTTGCTTTCTCCTCCAAACTCCCATTTACGTTCGTCCATAATCGCTTTAAAAAATGAATCAGGCGACATTTTAGACTGTACATAATTGTCTACTTTTTCTCCCCAATCGGCTTGAGCAAAAGCTCTACGACGTACACGTTTTAAACATTCCTTAGCATCTTCGCGAGGACCAAAACGTTCGTTTACTGCTTCTGCATACATTAAAAGCACATCTGCAAAACGCATCCAAGAGAAGTTAACTCCTGTACCTTTTTCGCTAGTACCTCCTAAAGGAGTTGTCATATAAAGTTTAGACCATTTTCCAACTGCCAAACGAGCCAGATCTAGACGAATTTCTTGATTCAAATTTTGATCGTATGAAAACGGCGCACAGGTTACATCTCTTCTTAAATCTTTTTTATCAAATGAAAAAAGATATTCTCCGCATAAACTAAGAGATCCTGAAGCAGAACCATAAGGATGGCTTCCTGCAGTAATCGGAATTCCAGCAAAATAGCCGTACTCCCCTGTAGAATTTTTTAACATTGGAATAGAGAAAATTACATCATCATTAACTGGTGTTTCCCAATTGTTTTGTTTAATCCAAAACTCTCTAAAACCTAATTTTAAATCATGTTGTCTGCCTTGAATTACTTTATCTAAATATTGGATTGCGATATCATAATACTGTTCGTAGTTTTTACCTCTTTCCATATGTCCGATATTAGCAGGATTGTTTTCGTCTGGGCGAAGTGTCCATCCTCCTCTTGTTAAGGCTAATAATCCAATTAGACCTTGATTAAAACTTCTTGAAGCACGTTCTACCCCGAACTCTATTTCACTGGCATTTTTCATTAGAGGTTCAACCGACTTCAAATCATCAATTAAGAATTCAAGAATTTCATTTCTATCCGTCGTTCCCTGAGCAAAATTCTCATCTCCTGTTGAAGATTTAGTGCGAAAAACAACATCTCCCCAAATACGAATCATATCCAGATAAACCATCGCACGAATTGTTTTCACCTCTCCGTACATTTGAGTAATATTAGAAGGCTGTGATTTTGGATCTACCTTATACAAATCTGAACCTTCAATTCCTTCAATTACATCATTGGCTGTATTGATAATTTTATACATGGCATTCCATGTCGAATTTAAAGTCGTCCAATATGGTTTTGGATCATAACAAGCAATATCAGAACCATTTCCGTTTACTGTATTGGTTGAAACACCAGACATTTCTACGTCTGTATTCATGTTAAAAACAAAAGCAAGGCGATTGGTGTATGCATCATCAGCCAACATAAGTGTGTAAACACCCGCAACAGCAGATTGGATGTCTTTCTCTGATTTAAAAACTTCTGCCTGAGTAAAACCTGATCCAGGTTGTACATCTAGATACTCTTCACACGCGGTAAAAAACAGTGTGAAAACTAACAGAAAACTAAATAATATCTTTTTCTTCATCATTACGTGATTTAATATTGTTCAATTAAAATGACAACTGTACTCCAAAAGCGTAATTACGTGTTCTTGGGTAAGAGTTATAATCAATATTTGGTGTTAAACCGGTTTCCAAATTTACATCAGGATCATAGCCTGAATAGTTGGTCCAAACAAATAAGTTGCTTCCTGTAACGTACAATCTTACTCGGCTTAAGCCAATTGCTTTACTTTGCTGTTTTGGGATTGTGTAACCAATGCTCAGCGTGTTTAATCTTAAGAAAGAACCATCTTCCACCGCATAAGACATTGCAATAGGACGACCAATACTTACAGGATTCCACATGGTAGCATTTTCATTCTGTTTTGCAAGCAATTCTGGTGAATAGCGAAGGTCATTCCCCATATCATCATAATTTCTCCAACGGTTTTTCATTCCTACTTCCATACCAAAATTATTTTGATTGTTTTGGTAAAAAGAAGTCATCATAATTTTATTAGCGTTATACACATCAAAACCATACATGAAATTGAAGAATGCAGTCAAATCGAAGTTTTTCCAAACTGCATTTACACCAAATCCACCAGAAAAATCAGGATTTGTGTCTCCAATTACTTTTCTGTCTTTATCGCCAATTACATAGCTGTTTGGATCTGAAGGATCAACAGGAGTTAATTTTTTAAACTTAGCACTTCCAGGAACTGGTTCACCTGAAAGATTTTTTGAATTGGCAACTCCTTCTTTTAATTTCCAAGTTCTAGTCACGGCATCAAAAGATTCAAAATCGTCCATTTTATAGAAACCATCGTTTACAAAACCGTAAATCAAACCTTTTGTTCCACCTACATAAGCACGATAATCATCATCATTTAAGAGTTGAGTTCCTGCCCAGCCTGAACTTAAAATCCATTCTTGTTCTCCACTCGCCAGTTTATCAATTTTATTTTTGTTATAACCGATATTAAAAGTCAAATCAAGCTGAAAATCTTTTTTCCTGATCACACTACCATTAAGAGCAAGTTCAACACCTTTGTTAGAAGTCTGTCCAACGTTCGTCATCATTTTAGTAAAACCTGAAACAGCAGCAATATCAGAAGGCACTAATAAATCTTTTACTTTGTTGTAATAGAAATCAAGAGTTCCTGTTAATCTTTCTTTGAAGAAACCAAAATCAAGACCTGCGTTTGCTGTATAAGTCGTTTCCCATTTTACATTTGGATTGTTAAGATACTGGTTGTTGTAAAAATTGTAGTAGTATTGATTTTGTTCTCCCCAACCTACAGAACGATCTCTCGAAACACCGTAGTATTTTGCATACAAATCGGCTTTTATTCTGTCATTTCCAGAAGCTCCATAACTCAAACGAACTTTTAAGTTTGAAACTGTTTGACTGTCTTTTAAGAAACTTTCGTTAGAAACTCTCCATGCAAAAGCTCCTGCTGGAAAAACTCCCCATCTATTTTCAGGTCCAAACTTTGTAGAACCATCCGTACGAACAGTAAACGTAAACAGGTAACGATCATCATATCCATAATTAGCTCTTCCAAAAAAGGAAGAAATTCTATTTGGAGATTCTGCATTTGATCCATTTTCAAAAGGAGTTCCTAAAGCCAGATTATCTAAAGCTTTTGCACCTGTTATGTCTTCTGGAAAATAACGTGTACGGTAAAATTTAGCCGAAGATTCCTGATCTTTTATCTCCTGTCCGATCATTAATTGGAAATCGTGACGCTCTTTTAATTTAAAACCATAGTTTAAAACGTTATTCAACTGCCAACGTGGCGACTGCGTCATGGACCAATATACAACTGGTAGATTGTTGTTGTCTGTTGCGGTACGTGTATCTATGCCCCAAAAACGTCCATCTTCTTGATACTTATATTCGTAACCAAAAGAAGAACGCAATGTTAATCCTTTTCTAATGGTCCATGTTAATGCTCCTTGAGTATTGAAAATTCTCGTAATACGTTTACGGTAATTTTTTTCTGCTTCTTCAAATGGATTAAATCGAGGTTTTGTCTGATAATCTTCTGGATCAAAGTAAGTATTATCATCTGGTAACGTCATATAATCTTGCAATCCCGCAGTTGGTGCTTCACGTAAAGCTCTAAGTAAACTTACACCGTCTGTTCCCGAACCATCGATAGTTTGATTGGTTAAACGAGTTTGATATTCAAATGTTAGATTGTCAGTTAGTTTTGAGTTCATAATTAAATAAACATAATTCTGACGCATACCTGTTCCCACCAAAGCTCCTGGCTGATCCTGATTTACAAACGTAAATTTGAATTTTGTTTTTTCGCTTCCTCCATTTACATTAATATCTGTATATCTCGCAATCGGGTTACTTCCAAATATTTCATCTTGCCAGTCTATTCCTTTATTTCCTTTATAAATGTATAATTCGCTTGCTTTACCATACATATTATAAAATGCCGTTGGATTTGAACTTCCCTTACGTGCATTTTCATATTGCAACATCACAAACTCATAAGGATCCATTACATCCAAATGATTGGCAAGCGTTTTAATTTGTGTGTAATTATGAATGTTAACCGACACTTTTCCTGCTTTTGGCACTTTAGTCGTAACGATAATTACCCCATTTGCACCTCTGGCACCATAAACGGCTGTCGAAGCAGCATCTTTTAAAACTTCTACAGATTCGATATCTGTTGGCGGAATATCATTTAAGTTAGCCACCTCAAAACCATCTACCAAGATTAATGGCGAATTATCCTCGGTGATAGAACCTCCACCACGAATTCTGATTTTCACATCTGCTCCCGGCGAACCATCGACAGTAGTAACCTGAACTCCCGGAAGTCTTCCTGTCAAAGCTTCAGCAACGTTTGCTGTTGGTACTTTTGCCAGTTCGGTTCCTTTTATACTTGCAATAGCTCCTGTTAAGTTTTTACGTTTTTGCGTACCATAACCAATTACGACTACTTCGTTTAATTCGCTATTCGATTCTTTCATCTGAACCGTAATTCCAGAAGTGCGACCTTTTAATGCTACGGTCTCATCTGTCAAACCAATAAATTTAACGATCAGGACTGCAGTTTGTGGATCATTTACTGCGATACTAAATTTTCCATCAAAATCTGTAACTGTATTGGTGTTTTCATTTTTTACAATAATAGTTGCGCCAGGAATAAACCCCATGTTATCCCTTACTGAACCGGTAACGGTTACGCGTTTCTGAGCATAAGCACCACCTGCTAAAAACAGAATAGTCAAAATGCTCCAGATATATTTTTTTATCTTCATAACTAGAATATTTCTTTAATTATTTTAAAAGCCAGGTATTAAGATTTCTAGACCCAAACAGCAAAAGTTACTACGATGATTGATCAACATAATTGCTTACTTGTGCCTATATGAATTCTTCAAGGCTGCTAATTTTAGATTGTAAGTTTCTGAGTATTTTTAAACAGATTTTTTAAATCTCATTCAAAAAGAAATCGGCATTGGTTACCTTATTGGCTTCAATTGCAAAAGTTCCTTCAATTTGTTTGGTTTTTACGACCTGCATATTCTGATCTAAACATTCAATTTTAATGCGAACGTTATTAGCAGCTTCACCGGTTTGAAACAAAATAAAATCTTCTGCGTAATTAATTCCACCACTGGTTGTTGCCTTACTTCTAGTAACAAACATATCTTCTGTTACATATGTTCCGTCAGAAACTTTATAACCACTACGCTTTACGGCTATAGTAGTCTTAATTGTCGTATAACTTTTATCAGCTGTAATGTCTAGTGATTTCAAGCGAAGTATACCTGTTCTTGTGACAATGTTTAAGGTTAAAGGATCTTTAAAAGGTGAAGCATAAGGCATCGCATCTGAAAGATTTACATGCTGATTTGCCAATGCTGGCTGTGGGACAATCAAATCGTTCAAATTTGTTGGTGACGGAATCATTTGTTCTGGAAAATCTGATGCTACAAACTTATATTTCCCATCATTTAATGAAAAAGGATAAAGAGAACTGTAGTTAGCGAAATATTCTCCATTGTCTTTGTAAACAAAAAGTGGTCTAGTCGAAATTCCAACATTCAGATTCCAGGACACTCCGTTTAATTGAAAATCCAATGATTTTACAGTAGAGCTTTCATATTTAAAATCGTCGTTGGAACAGGAACTTAATATTAAAAGCAATAATCCTGCTCTAAATATTAGATGTTTAATGATTTTCATAACAACTAAATTTAATAATGAAGACTATTGATCTTTTTACACTTTCTATAGCTATCAACTATAAGCTTTGGTTTTGAGAGTTGAATAAATAATTTGGTTTGGTTCATAATTTTGGTTTTAAGGTTAGTTAGTAAAAAAATCAGTTAAGATTGTAAAGCAAAACTAGAGATATCACTCCTTAAAAAGGGGTAAATATTGCTTTTCGAAAAGGGTTAAATCGCTATTTCAGCGGGCAAAATCAGTTATTCACTAACTTTTTCTTACTTTTTTTATTTAATGCAAAAAAAATATCATAAATAAAAACAGATATCGTAAAGCATATTTTTTCTGTCATTTCCCAAGATTGAAATCTTTGAAAATGTTTAGTGAATATAAATCCTGGAGAGGAATACTGAAAACTATACATTATGTCCCCAAGGTTAAAACCTTGGGCTATGTTTAAATAGGATTGTATATAAATGCTGTAGAAAAACATAGCCAATGGTTTCAACCATTGGGACATAAAGAATGTTGTCCAAAGATTGAAACCATTGGCTATTATAAAGGATTTAAATTAACGAAATTGTCGACGATATTCAGCGGGAGTAAAATCGTATTTTGATCTGAAACATTTTCCGAAGTATTTAAGATCATTGAAACCAACTTCAAAACAGATTTCTTTTATCAATAAATCATCGTCTTTTAAAAGTCTTGCTGCTTCGCTTAATCTCATATCACGAATAAAAACAACAGGAGAAGCTCCCGTAATACTTTTGAGTTTATTGAAAAAACTGGCGCGTGACATACACATTAATTTTCCTAATTCATCTACAGAAAAATCAGAATTGGACATGTTTTCTTTTACAAATTCAATAACCTGAAACATAAATTTCTGATCTTTATTCGAAATCTGAAGCGGTTCTTCTTTAGAAATCTCAATTGTGCTACCGCTTGAAAATAATTGCTGTAAACGCGCACGTTGTTCCAACACATTTTTGACTCTTGCTTTTAACAAACTAACATTAAAAGGTTTGGTTACATAATCGTCTGCTCCATATTCCAATCCTTCCAATTTACTTTCAATTGATGATTTTGCACTAAGCAAAATGACAGGAATATGACTAGTTGATAAATTATCGCGAATCAATTTCAACATTTCAATCCCATCTTTTTCAGGCATCATAATATCACTGATAATAAAATCGGGAAATATTTCTTCTGTTTTTATATAACCATCGTCTCCATTTTCAGCTGTATAAATTGTATAATCGGTTTCTAAGATAGAAACAATAAAATCACGCAATTCTGGATCATCTTCTACCACAAGTCCGATTGGATGCTCTCGACGTAATTCTTCTGGTATAATTATTTCGTGTTCCAATTCAAATTCCTGATTAATTTCATCAGAAAAATGTTCTTCTGTTTCTTCCAATAAAATATCGACATCGCCTTTAAAATGTTGATAACCTTTTAAAAACACAATCTGAAAACTACTTCCTTTTCCCTGAGTACTGTCTACCAAAACTTCTGCTCCGTGTTTATCTGCAATATCTTTTATGATAGAAAGTCCCAGACCAGTACTAGGATTGGATGGATTTTCGTTATAATTTGAAAAACGAACAAACAATCTTTTTTGAAGTGTTGGACTAATTCCTGGCCCGTTATCATTCACCGTTAAAAACACATGTTTTTCTGATTCTTCGACCTTTACTTCAATCGAATCTCCTTTGCTACAATATTTAAAAGCATTAGAAAGCAAATTGATCAAAATTTTATCAAGACTGTCCGGATCTGCCCAAATTCTCGGGTTGGATGAATCGATATCAACTTTAAGATTTATATTGCTCTGTGTGCTCATTTCTCCAAAATCTTCACACATTTGAGAAACAAATTCCCCTAGATTCATTTCGCGAATGGCTAGCTTTTTATCCTGAATTCTTCTTAAATCTAAAATCTGATTGACCAAATTCAATAATTTATTACTGCTTTTTTCTATAATTCGAAGCTGGCCTTTTGTAGAATCTTTTAAATCATCATCTGATAGCATTACTTCCAAAGGAGCTGTAATCATAGTAAGCGGTGTACGAATTTCATGCGAAATATCTGTGAAGAATTTTAGCTTTAAATCACTCATTTGTTTCTCTAGCTTTACATCGCTACGTAATTTCAAAATAGTAAGAATGGCTCTATTGACAACAAAAAACAAACCACAAGCCAATACCAAATAACAGAAATAAGCAAAATTAGTTCCCCAGATAGAAGGGCGAATCGTAATTTTTATTCGTCTTTCGTTATCCATCCATAAATTATGTCCATTGGTTGAAGAAACCAAAAGTGTGTAACTTCCTCTTCCTAAATTGGTATAATTAATAGATTGTCCACCTTTTATATAATTCCATTGTTTATCAATTCCTTCTAGTTTGTAACGATATACAATATTTTCACTTTTTAAATAATCCAAAGCAGAAATCTGTACTCTGAAAAAATTCTGATTGTGTTCGAGCGTCACTTCTTGCAACAAATCAGCATTTTTAGGAGCTTCCGGATTTATTTCGTGCAGTTCTTTATTATTTACTAAAAATCCAGAAATGGCTAAATAAGGTTTAAAATGAAATGGTTTTATATTTTCTGGTTTGAAATAAATAACGCCATCTGAATATCCTATAGCAATTTCACCATTTAAAAGCTCACATTTTGTTGCCTCCGAAAATATCTCCGTTCCAATGATTGATTTTAATTCAGGAAAGGTTTCAGCACTATTGTTTTTTGGGTCAAAACGTACAATTTGATTATCGCTCATCAGCCAGATTTTTCCGGCTTTATCTTCTTGAACTGCTACCACTCCTTCAACAGGAAACGAAACCATTTCATTCCAAATCGATTTAACATTCAATTGCCCTTTTTTATCTAAATCAGCCAAAATCAGTCCCATACCATTGGTTGCCAATGCCATCTGATTGTCGTGCGTTATGAGAATATCCAAAATGTCATTTCCTGAAACCTGCGAATATTCATTAAACTTGATTTTATTCGTGGCTTTAGTTTCTTCTGAAAATGAAAACAATTTATATGACGAAATAAAAAATATTTTGTGGTCTTTATTTTCTACAATCGAGCGTACTTTATCTGCCGTTTTTATCGGATAGTTTTTTAATTCATTTTTAAAATTGACAAATTGAAATCCGTTGTTTGATTCGCGAACGATATTTACACCGCCTCCCCATGTTGCAATGTAAATCTGTCCGTTTGTTGCTTGATAAATTTTAAAAATATCATCAGAGTTAATACTATAAATGCTCTTTTCGTCATTTTGATAATGAGTAACTTTGTATCTAAAAGGCTGATCAGTTGGCAATAAACAGAATAAACCGTTTCCTCTCGTTCCTACCCAAATTCTACCTTTATTATCCTGAAGCATGCTATAAATATCGGCTCCCCAACCAGGACCTGATGCAGATAATGTTCCGTCTGAAGCCAGAAATCCGATCTTATTTTTATGAGCATCAAATAAAGCAATTTTCTCTTTACGACTCCCTACCCAAAGATTTCCTTTACTGTCTCTCATCAAACTTCGTACATTGTGCTTATGAGAATTGCCAGACGAATCTAAATTTAAAGTCGAAAAATTACTATTACTAAACGTCACCAAATCTAATCCTTGTTTAAAAGAGCAAAACCAAAGATTTCCTAACCTATCAAACATTGCGGTATGCATCAAATCTGAAATGGATTCTTTTGATTCTCTTATACATCTAACTATAGAAGACAATTTGTTGCTTTTTTCATCCCAATACGAAAACGGAGCATTACTAGACTGAATCCAAACCGTACCGTTTGGCGAAGTAAGCAGGAAACTTTTTCTTTCTCCCCCAGCAGCTCCAGAATCACTATAATCAACGGGCATGCGTGTTATCTTTTTAGTTTGCAAATCAAACTGAAACACACCTTCACCTGGAGCTTCAAACCAAAATTGTCTGGAACGTGTTGAACCTAAATAATTGATTTTCTTGTTTGGAAATCCTGCTAAACTTTTATTATTATACGCATCTAATCTGCCCGTTTTTAAATCATAGAAATAAAAAACCTGACCTCCTGTTACGATTAACATTTTACTATCTGCAACAAGCTCTTTATAAATGATATCTTCCTTAATGTCAATTATAAAATCAAAAAAAGTACTTGCTTTTTTATTGTATCGTACAAGTTCCCCTTTGTTGCCTCCAAATATTATATCTTCTTTTGTTTCTAAAAATGAATTAAACAAATTAGGTTTTCCGTTAAAAAAGAAATATTGAGGTTCTGCACCAGATTTATCTAATCTACAAATACCTGCCTCGGTAAAAAACCAAGTTATTCCATGTTTATCTTCAAAAATGTCACGGATTTTTCCACAACGCTTTGCAGGATCGAAAGCAATTTTTCTAACTTTTTTATTGGCTTCAAAAGCAATTAGATAATTTTTTTCTTCGGGAAAAAGCCAAACTCTTCCTGAAGGCATTACTTTAAAATCTACAAATGCAATATTGACTGCTTTTAAAGGTCCTTCTTCAATTGGATAATGAAAACTTAACTGACGGGTATCGAAATAATAAATATCATTTTTTTCGGACTGAATCCAAATTCGATCACTATTATCAAACTTAAATTTAAAGACACGATTGGAGATTAAATCCAGAGAGCCATTTTGTTTGACTCTGAATTTTTGAAAAGTACTTCCATCGTAACGGATCAGTCCATTAAAGGTAGACAACCAGATAAATCCCTTTTTGTCTTGCTGAATATCCAAAATACGCGATTGTCTTAACTTCAAATCGTTTGCAAAATGAGTCAGTGTCCCAGAAGGTTGAGCAGTACATAAAATAGTAATCCAATAAAAAAAGAATACGAGTAGATTTCTTTTCATTTAAAACTTTATAAAATTAAGCAAATCACAAAAAT
>NZ_DASWYK010000074.1:0-17220 GCF_036405015.1 Flavobacterium sp.
ATTGCTATGGTAGTGGCAAACTTTTTTGCTTTCTATTTATTCTTGTTTTTATCCCGTTATTTTGGAAAATTTCTGTTGATATTGTTTTTCAATATAAATGCAGTTGCCGTTTACTTTATTAATACCTACAGTGTAATTATAGATGAAAGTATGGTGGGGAATATCTTAAATACGAATTACGATGAATCTAGTAGTTTTTTCTCTTTTAAATTGATAATCTACCTCCTATTTCTAGGCATTTTACCTAGTATTTACATCGTTAAAACTGAAATAATAAAAGTCTCTTTTAAAAAGTTTTTGACGACATTTTCTGTAACTCTCTTGTTTCTTCTAATTTTAGTTTTTGTGAATGCCGGAAACTGGTTATGGATCGATAAAAATTCGAAAACCTTAGGAGGATTGGCAATGCCGTGGTCCTATACCGTAAATACTTCGCTTTTTTATATTCACAAACACAAAAAAAATGAAAAAGAAATTCTACTGCCTAATGCCACGATAAAAGACAACAAGAAATCTGTTGTGGTTCTGGTAATTGGAGAATCTGCAAGAAGGGAGAACTTTTCATTATACGGTTATAAAAAAAATACAAATCCTTATCTTTCTAAAACAGAAAATCTGTATCATTTTAATGCTGTCTCATCTGCTACTTATACTACTGCGGGTGTAAAAGCTATTTTAGATTATAAAAAAACAGATGATCTTTATGAAATCCTCCCGAATTATTTGTACCGAAATAATGTAGAAGTGGTCTGGAGAACTACAAATTGGGGAGAACCGCCTGTTCATATCAAAAATTATCAAAAAAGAGATTTTCTAATGCCAGATTGTAAAGGCGAAGAATGTAATTATGATGAAGTTCTCTTAACGGGATTAAAAGAGCAAATTTTATCCAGTGCCAAAAATAAAATATTGATTATACTGCATACCAGCACCAGCCACGGTCCTACTTACAGTAAAAAATATCCTCCTCAATTTGAAACTTTTAAACCGGTATGTAATAGTGTTGAATTAGGAAATTGTTCTCAAACTGAATTAATAAATGCTTACGACAATACTATTGTATACACCGATTACATTCTACATAATGTGATTGAAGATTTAAAGCAGTTAAAAGACAATAACAGTACCATGATTTTTGTTTCGGATCATGGAGAATCTCTGGGAGAAAAAAATCTATACATGCATGGTCTTCCTTTAAGTATTGCTCCGAAAGAACAATACGAAATTCCTTTTATTGTCTGGATGTCTGATCCTGCGAAACAAATCAAACCCAATAAAGAACTGTCTCAACAATATGTATTTCATAGTGTCTTGCATTTTCTAAATATCCAAAGTCCTATTTATGATGAAAAATTGAATATTTTTAAATAATTGATTCACTGAAATAAGAAATTAAAAAGCCAGAAATTATTTTTTCCGGCTTTTTAATTATAATGAAATTCAATTCAAAAAATTATGCTTCTTTTTCTACAAATACATACAATTTCTGAACTTTACCATTTTCAATCACAAACAAATCCATTCCGCTTACAACAGCTGGTTTTGCTTTTGAACCAAACTGCCAATACAATCGAACAATATTGTGATTTGTTTCTACCGATTTGGCTGTAAATTTAAAATCAGGATTTTTAGTCTGAAGCTCTACAATAAATTTACTGATCTCGTCAATTCCTTCAGCAATAAAATGACGGTCAACCATTTCTACATCCGAAGCATAGACTTGATTTAATAATGCTTTACGTTTTGTTTCGTCTTTTTCGTTCCAGATTTTAAGGTGATTTTCTACTATCGCTGTATTTTTTTTAGAATCAAAATCATCTGCAGCAGCTTTTTTAACCGATTTATTTTTTGGAGACCATAAGATCGTTTTAGGATTTGTTTTTTCATAGCCTTTTCCGTTTGGATATGAAACCAATTCCATTTTAGCCCTCCAAGGTGTTTCAAAATAAACCCAAGTTTCTCCAGCCGTATCTCCCGATGGCATTGTAAAAGGTTCTCCTAAGATTTTTACTCCTTTACTTTTTAAATAGTGTACTGCAGCAGCAATATCATTCACATAAAAAGCAATATGAGATGCTCCAATATCATCCGTATTGGGTTGATTTGCATTTCCTTTATTATCTGCGTATTCAAATACTTCAATGCTGGCACCGTTTCCTGCATTGATCATTTTTATAGTAACCGCTCCAGTATTCGGATTAATATGATTTAATTTTTTCCATTCAGCGTCAAGCGGAATTGGTCCTAATTGAGTTACAGGTGTAAAACCAAGTACATCATTAAAAAATGTAACCGCCTTGTTGAGATCTGGAACATTAATTCCGACATGATCAATTCCTACGATTCCTGCATTGTTTTGTGCAGCTGTTTTTTCGGAAGTTGAAAATAGTATTAATAAATTAAGCATTGCCGCAGCTGAAGTTTGTACTTTTTTATTTGATTTTTTATAATTTGTTTTCATGATATTAAGTATTGTTTATTGATATTGATATTGATATTGATATTGATATTTTTATTGATATTTTTATTGATATTTTTATTGATATTGCTTAAAAGAGTAAATTAATTAGTGTAAGCCGCTACCCATTTTGCTTTAATATTTGCACGAGCTTCTATGAATTCTTTATCAGTTCCCTGTGCGATGGCATCAAGTGGAAAACGAAGCGGTCTCTCCCCTTTTTTCATGCTTACTAATTCTAAAATACCATTAGCAATCGTCTGTGGATTCATATCGAACTGCGCCATTTTACCAAATAATGCTGTCCCTAAAGCGTTGAATTTTTCTGTTGCGGCATCTCCGTATTCTTCAATAATTGTAGTTTTATCGGCATGAATACCCGCTTTCGATCCATTGTTCATTTCGGTTGGATAAACTCCTGGCTGAATACTTACGTTTTCAATTCCGTAATCTGCTAGTTCATCTTGTAATCCTTCTGTAAAGCTTTCTACAACCAATTTTGAAGCGATATACGGAACCATAAAAGGAAGTGTGTGCCCGCTTGCTCCAGTTGTAATGTTAATTACAAGTCCGTTTTTTTCTTTTCTCATTGAAGGAAGAACCGCCTGATACATACGAAGAACACTGTAAACGTTTACATCGAACATTTTACGAACCTGATCAATTGAATAACCTTCAAGTAAACCAAAACCGCTTACTGCTGCATTATTGATTAAGACATCAATTTTTCCGTATTTAGTCAGTACTTTTTCAATAGCTTTATTTACTGATGCATCTTCTGTAACATCGATATCTACTACTTCAATGTTTTCTAAAACGCCTAATTCTCTTGCTGCATCGGCATTTTTATCGTTTGTATTGCGCATTCCTGCAATAACAGAATGACCTGCATTTGCTAAAGTGATTGCTGTAAGTTTTCCAAAGCCTGTACTTGTTCCTGTAATGAAAATTGTTTTTGACATAATTTCTATTATTTAATGTTTATAATGTTTGTTTCTTTTGAACATTACAAAGTTGCGACGAATGCAAAACCTATACATTGATTAGAAATAAGTAAAAACTTGATTTAGATCAAGAGTTTGGAAAGGACATAAAAAAAGGAGCTTTAAAAGCTCCTGATATTATTATTTTTTTGCCGTCTGTTTTCGAATGCGACTTAGTGTTTCGGGTGTCATTCCTAAATAGGAAGCAATCATCGTCTGTGGAATGCGCGATGCAAAACCCGGATATTTATTGATAAAGTTTAAATATTTTTCTTCTGCGGTTAAAGTCAGAGAAGCTTGAATTCTGTTTTGAGCTGCTATAAAACTTCTCTGCAAAATGGTATTGACCATAGTATTAAACGCTGGAATTTCTCTACACAGCAATTCAAAATTTTCATGTGTAAAAAGTACCAATTCTGTATCTTCAATCGCATCAATATTAAAACGTGATGGTTGTTGCATCATTAAACTTTCACGATCGCCCGTCCACCAGTTTTCAATACTAAAACTATTGACATGTTCGCTTCCTTTTTCATCAACAGTGTAAGTCCTTACACAACCCTGCGTAATAAATGCATCGTATTTCCAGATATCGCCTTCCTGAAGTAGATATTGTCTTTTACGAAGTTTTTTAATAATAGCAAATGATTGTATACGCTCTGATTCTGCCTGAGTCAATTCAGCTTTGTCTTCAAGATATTTTTGGAATATTTCATACATAGATTGTAAAATTATACAAAACCTCTATGCTGAACAAATTTGATTTGATGGAAAGTTTTTTACGGAAAGAAAAAAAGAAACAACGAAGCAATTTATTTATTAATAAGATTTTAAGCGATTAATTATTTTTACTCATCAAAAAAAATAAGATTCTAAATTATAGAAACGGTTTGTTAACAAAACGATATTTTCTTCAATTAATAAAATGAGTCCTTTGTTTTTATGACATTGATTGTTTAAATTTGTGACTCTTATGAAAAATTGGTGCATTAAACTTTTACTTTCAATTGTCCTCCTTATAAACGGATCTGGCAATGCTTATGCACACTTTAATACTTTCTCTTATAAAAATTTTTCTTTCATTACATTATCAAAGGATAATTCTACAAATGAACATACTTTAAACAGAGCACGTTCTTTTGATTCTTTTAAAAGAAAAATCTGTCTTTTTGATAATGAAGAAAACGAAGAGAACTTTTCTTCCGTTCAAAAACAACTGGTAAAAAATAATTACTTTTTAATTTTTCACAGCAGCAATCATTTTGTCGTTTCTTCGACTGCTTTTACCCAAAAAGTAAATGACTGCAAAATTTTCAGTTTACTTGATAATAAAGTATATCTGTTGCTTCAGGTTTTCAGAATTTGATTTTTACGAATAGCTATACTTAATAGCTGATTTCTTTATTGTTTTTATCCTCTAAAAAAAGACGGATACGAACTTCTATGGTCTGTTTCCAAAGACCTTTTAATTAAAAATCAAAAATAAATTACATTTTAATGCTGAAATAATTATGAAAAGAATTTTCATGATCATGAGTTTGTGCACCTTAGTTTTTGCAAGCTGCAACTCTAAAAAAGAAGAAGAAAAAGAGGAAAAAACCAAGTTTATGGTTACTACTCCAATTGAAAGGGATACCACAATTACAAAAGATTACGTATCACAGATACACTCTATACAACATATTGAAATAAGAGCGCAGGAACGCGGTTATTTGGAAAAAATATATGTTGACGAAGGACAAATGGTTAAAAAAGGACAGCTGTTATTTAAAATCATGCCTGCACTTTACGAAGCCGAATTAAAAAAATCTAAAGCAGAAGTAAGTTTCAGCTCGATAGAATATCAAAATGCTAAAAAATTAGCTGACGAAAAAGTCGTTTCTCCAAATGAACTGGCAATGGCAAAAGCAAAACTAGAAAAAGCAAATGCAGAAATGGCTTTAAGCAAAGTTCATCTTCAGTTTACAGAAATCAGAGCTCCTTTTGACGGAATCATAGATAAATTCCATGTACGCCAAGGAAGTTTGGTCGATGAAGGAGAATTATTGACAGAACTAGCAGACAACAGCTCGATGTGGGTGTATTATAATGTTCCGGAATCTGAATATCTGGATTATCAGGAAAAAGCAGGAAAAAATGGTAAAATGAAAGTCAACCTTTTGATGGCCAACAACAAAAAATTCGAATACCCAGGAGTAGTAGAAACCATTGAAGCAGATTTTGATAACGAAACAGGAAACATTCCTTTCAGAGCTACTTTTCCTAATCCAAAAAGATTATTAAGACACGGGGAAACTGGAAGTATCCAAATGCCAATAGAATTGAAAAATGCTATGCTAATACCACAGAAAGCTACTTTCGAAGTATTAGATAAAAAATATGTTTATGTAATTGATAAAAACAACGCTGTAAAATCTAGAGAGGTTGTTATTGCTGCGGAAATGCCGCATTTATTTGTCATAAAAGAAGGTTTATCAATTAATGACAAAATACTTTTAGAGGGACTTCGTCTTGTAAAAGAAAATCAAAAGATAGACTACGAAGTATTAAAACCTGAATCGGTTATGTCCAATTTACAACTGTACGCAGAATAACCGAATCTAAAAAAAGAAGAAATGTTTAATAAGTTTATACATAGACCCGTATTTGCAATTATAATTTCGATTATAATTGTCTTTATAGGTACGCTGTCGATCAAACAGTTACCTATATCGCAATTCCCGCAAATTGCGCCCACAACTGTAAATATCTTTATTGCTTATCCTGGAGCAAGTGCCGACGTATTGGTAAAATCGACCTTAATTACCTTAGAAAACTCTTTGAATGGTACCGAAGGCGTGCGATACATGGCAACAGATGCCACAAGTGCAGGAGAAGCAACATTAAGAATCATTTTTGAACCAGGAACCGATCCTAATGAAGCTGTAATTAGAGTAAAAACAAGGGTCGATCAGGTAATGCCATTATTACCTGAACTGGTTCAGCGTGAAGGAGTCGTTATTACTCCAATTCAACCTAGTATGTTGATGTATGTAAACCTTTACTCAAAGAGTAAAAGCATGGATGAAAAATTCCTTTACAACTATGCCGATGTAAAAATGATTCCTGAAATCAGCCGTGTAAAAGGGGTTGCCAGGACTCAGATTTTAGGAAGCCGTAAATATGCAATGCGTGTATGGCTGAATCCTGACCGAATGAGAGCCTACAAAATTTCTGTTGAAGAAGTTATGGAAGCGCTTCAGGAACAAAGTATTATTGGTCGCCCAGGACGTTTGGGACAAAGTTCTGGTATTGCCGCACAATCTTTAGAATATGTACTAACATACAAAGGAAGATACGACGAGCCAAAACAATATGAAAATGTAATCGTTCGTGCGAATTCTGAAGGTGAAAGCATTCGCTTAAAAGACATCGCAAAAGTAGAATTAGGAAGTGAATTCTTTGATATTTACTCGAATTTGGATGGTCATCCTTCTGCTGCTATTGTATTAAAACAAAATTACGGAAGTAACGCCAGCGACGTAATTAATGCCGTTAAAGCGAAACTAGAAGAAATGAAAGGCAGTTTTCCTCCTGGAATGGATTATAAAATCAGTTATGACGTTTCGCAATTCTTAGATGCTTCTATCGATCAGGTGGTTCATACTTTGAGAGATGCCTTTATTTTGGTTGCCTTGGTGGTATTTATCTTTTTAGGAGATTGGCGTTCGACTTTAATTCCGATTATTGCCGTTCCGGTTTCTTTGATTGGAGCTTTCTTTGTGATTCAGTTGTTTGGAATGTCGATCAACTTGGTAACGCTGTTTTCATTGGTATTAGCGATCGGAATTGTAGTAGATAACGCGATTGTCGTCGTCGAGGCAGTTCATGCCAAATTTGAAGAATTTCCGCACATTACGCCTTATCATGCAGTAAAATTAGTTTTGGGTGAAATTGGAGGTGCTATTATCGCCATTACTGCCGTTATGGTATCGGTTTTTATTCCCGTTTCGTTTATGTCTGGACCAGTTGGAACTTTCTACAGACAATTCTCTGTCACGATGTCAAGTTCAATTATCATTTCCGCAATCGTAGCGTTAACCCTTACTCCTGTTCTTTGTGCGATTCTTTTGAAAAACAATCATGGAAAAGAGAAAAAAGGAAATATATTAACCAAGTCTCTTGATGCTTTTAACAGATGGTTTGAAAGATTAACTGGTCGTTATGTTACGGTTTTAAAAGCAATCGTAAGCAGAAGAGTTTTAACATTTGGAATCTTATTCGCGTTCTGTGCTTTTATTTTTATAGAAAACCAAGTACTGCCTTCAGGATTTATTCCGAGTGAGGATCAGGGAACGATTTACGGAATTATTCAAACGCCCCCTGGGGCAACTTTAGAAAGAACGAATCAGGTTGCTCAGAAATTGCAGAAAATCTGTGAAAAAGTTGAAGGTGTTGAATCGGTTTCTTCTTTAGCAGGTTACGAAATTATGACGGAAGGTCGTGGTTCTAATGCCGGAACTTGTTTGATCAACTTAAAATCATGGTCTGACAGAAAACATTCTGTAACAGAAATCATGGAAGAATTAGAAAAAAAATCTAAAGATTTAGGAGCTGTTGTAGAGTTTTTCGAACCGCCTGCAATTCCGGGATTTGGTTCTTCTGGAGGTTTTTCTATGCGTTTATTGGATAAAACAACCAGTACCAATTATCAGGAATTTGACAAAATCAACAAACAATTTATGGCCGAATTAGGCAAACGTAAAGAGCTTTCTGGTTTGTTTACTTTCTTCGCTGCCAATTATCCACAATATGAACTGGAAATCAATAATGATTTAGCGATGCAGAAAGGCGTTTCTATTGGTAAAGCAATGGAAAACCTTAACATTTTGATCGGAAGTACGTATGAACAAGGATTCATCAAATTTGGACGTTTCTTTAAATTGTATGTGCAATCGGATCCTAAATTCAGAAGACTTCCGTCGGATGTATTGAATCTTTTTGTGAAAAATGATCATGGAGAAATGGTGCCTTATTCTGCGTTTATGACTCTTAAGAAAACACAAGGACCAAACGAGGTTACGCGTTACAACATGTACAATTCAGCAGCCATTCAAGGGCAGCCAGCTAAAGGATATACTACGGCAGATGCTATTAAAGCGGTGCAAGAAACGGCTGTAAAAACATTACCGAAAGGTTATGACATTGCTTGGGAAGGACTTTCTTATGATGAAGCTGGTAAAGGAAATGAATCGATCTATATCTTTTTAGTCGTATTGGCTTTTGTTTATTTTGTATTGGCTGCACAGTATGAAAGTTTCATTATTCCGTTGTCGGTAATTCTATCTATTCCTGTTGGAATTTTGGGTTCTTTCGTCATTCTTCAAATGATGGGATTACAAAACGATATTTACGCACAAATCGGATTGATCATGCTCGTCGGTTTGCTCGGTAAAAATGCCGTATTGATAGTCGAATTTGCCGTCCTCAAGCATCAGCAGGGCGCTACTATTCTCGAAGCCGCTATCGAAGGTGCCAAAGTTCGTTTTAGACCAATTTTGATGACATCATTTGCCTTTATTGCTGGTTTAATTCCGTTGATTTTTGCTTCTGGAGCAGGTGCAATTGGTAACAGAACTATTGGAGGTTCTGCACTTGGAGGAATGCTTTTCGGAACCATTTTCGGAGTAATTATAGTTCCTGGATTATACTACATTTTTGGTTCGATGGCACAAGGCAGAAAACTAATTAAAGGAGAAGAAGAAAGTTCTTTATCTGATGATTTTATGCATCATGTAGATGATTTTTCAAAAAACAATCAAACGGAGGAAAATGAAGAATAACAAAAATATAAAATACGCAGGTCTTGCCTGCGTATTACTCTCTATAGCAGGTTGTAAAACACCAGCAATTGTAGAAAAAGTAGAAAACAGAACCGTACCAGAAAAATATACTGATAATACATTAGACACTATCAATACTGGAAAAGTTAAATGGAGAAGTTATTTTACAGATGAAAATCTGGAAAATCTGATTGATATCGCCTTAAAAAACAATCAAGAATTAAATATCACACTTCAAGAAATCGAAATTGCTAAAAGCGAAGTAAAAGCAAGAAAAGGAGAATATCTCCCATTTGTTGGTTTTAATGCTGGAGCAGATGTAACCAAATCTGGAAGATACACAAGTACTGGTTCTGGTGAAGCTACAACTGAAATTATGCCAGGAAAAGAAACTCCAGATCCGCTTCCTAATTATCGTTTTGCGCTGACTTCAAGTTGGGAAATAGATATATGGAATAAATTGCATAATGCTAAAAAAGCAGCTTTAAATCGTTATTTAGGTTCTATTGAAGGAAAGAATTTTGTAATTACAAATTTAATTGCAGAAATAGCCGATTCGTATTATGAACTTTTAGCATTAGATAATCAGTTGGAAATCATTAAACAAAATATTGATATTCAAAGTAATGCTTTAAAAGTAGTAAAAATACAAAAAGAGGCTGCCAGAGTAAACGAACTGGCTGTACGCCGTTTTGAAGCACAGATTTTAAGCACACAAAGTCTGCAATTTGATATTCAACAGCAGATTACGGAAACGGAGAATAAAATCAATTTCTTGTTGGGGCGTTTTCCTCAAAAAATTACTCGAAACAGTGATAGTTTCAACACTATAACTCCTGCAGATGTTCATGCCGGAATACCATCTCAGTTGCTGGAAAACCGTCCTGATATCAAAAAAGCAGAAATGGAACTAGTTGCTGCAAAACTGGATATTAAAGCCGCTAAAGCCAATTTTTATCCTTCACTTGGTATTTCAGCCGGAATTGGATATGAAGCTTTCAATACCAAATATTTACTGACTTCTCCAGAATCTTTATTGTATTCTATTGCAGGCGATTTGGTTGCCCCATTAATCAACAGAAATGCTATTAAAGCAAGTTATCTTACTGCAAGTGCCAAGCAAATTCAGGCTGTTTATAATTATGAAAGAACTTTGGTAAACGCTTATGTTGAAGTAGCCAATCAGTTGTCTAAAATTCAGAATACAGCTCAAAGTTATGACTTGAAATCAAAACAGGTTCAGGCATTAAACGAATCTGTTCAAATCTCAAATAATCTTTTCAGTTCAGCTAGAGCCGATTATATGGAAGTTTTACTAACACAGAAAGATGCATTAGAATCAAAGTTTGAACTTATTGAAACCAAAAAGCAGCAAATGAGTGCTTTTGTAAATGTTTACAAAGCATTGGGCGGCGGCTGGAATTAGTAGTTTTTCATTTTTATTTTTGGGAAGAGAGATCAGTTGAAAAGCTGGTCTCTTTTTTTATTTGATACTTTCTAAAGTTCTTCTACAAATTAAATAACTTTTATATTTTTACATCAAACGACCTCAAGCAAAAAAATGAAAAAAAGAATCTCTAAGATTGAAAATGATGTACAAGACAGAAATTCTATTGCTTGGAAAAAGCTTTGTCAATATGTTGACAAGGTTGCTGCAGAAAATCTTGAAGAGTTTTCTCCGTCAAAAGAACTTGGACCTGAATTATTTGCTCAGATTTATACCCTACCAGAAACTATTTCCAATCTAAAAAAGGTTAAAAAAGTATGGCTTTACGGTAGTAAGCTTAAACGTATCCCTCCAGAAATTGGAGAAATGGAAGCGCTTGAATATTTTGATCCTTACACTTCGTATGATTTACATTGGCTTCCATACGAAATCACAAAATGCAAAAATCTCAAAAGTAGCAGAGTAAGCATAAGAGCACTCTATGGCAATTATAAAAATAGAATGGGATTTCCTCGTTTAAACCACAATCCGGTGCGTTACTCTGGACAAACATTGACGTGTAGTGTCTGTAATCAACAGATGACATATGAACAGACCAATCAACTTTGGATTTCCTTATTGGTTGCTACTGATGTTTTGCCTTTACTTGTGAATTTATGTTCAAAAGAATGTGAAACTAAACTTCCACAACCACATGAAAACTATGTTTCTTTTCCGCACAAAGGAGGTGCAGATCTAAAACAACCTCTTGATGAAGATGAACTTTTTGAAATAGAATTAAAAAAATATGAAAATGAGCAAAACTCCAATGCAAGTGTTGCAGAAACAACTACAATAAATGAAACTCCATTAAATGAAGATACTGATAATAAAAAATTTCCTGTTTTAAAGCTGATCAGAAAAATATGGGAAAAGTAAAGATTTTAAGTCCCTATTAAGCATTACTTTTTTTCTCAGTCAGCAAATCTTCTAATTTGTTTTTTAAAACAGCTAGATTTTGATAACCGAAGTACTTTCCTAAAATAGTATAACTTTCATCAAAAATAATAAAGGATGGTGTTCCTTGTAATTGATTGATAGTAAAGGTTTCGGCTATTACAGGAATCTGGTCATAGTATGCTTTTACCTTTTGGATTAAAATCTCTTGCTCCGTTTCAGAATAAGCTCCAAAATTCGGCACAGCTTCGCAGATTAGTTTAATCATTTCTGTAGTGACGAATTCATCAGAAGCTGTAATACGATCAAAAGCAACTGGAAAATTCAGTTTTTCAGGGTAATTAGAAAGTTCATAATTAGATTGATAGTGCTTTTTGGTTTCTCCCACTAAAGTACCACCATTTAATGACAGCTTTAAACTTTCTTCGTTGTTATATTCAAAATCTTCAAAAGCAGTAGCCACTCCAATAAATCCTACTTTATCCTTAAAAGATTTATAAAGATCATTCATAATCGGAATTCCATATATAAAACAACCTGGGCAATTTACCTGAAACACAAATGCAATATTTACTTTGTTTAGTATAAATTCTCCCTGAATTAATTCTTGAATATTAAGATGAAATTTTGACATACCTAAATTATTATAATTGATAAACTTTTAATAATTATTATACAAAATTAGTAAGGAATACCAAGTTATAGATAGTCCAGTTTTTTGATAAATCCAGATTTTCTGGTTTCTGCTTAAATTCACAATCAATATAAATCAATAAAGCTGTCAAATACTTGACAGCTCTATCTTCAACAAAATAAATTCTATTTAAAAAAATATTTTTATTGCTCATTATACACAACACCTTCATAACAAGCATTGTATATTTCTTTTAATTCTTCAACAGTAGGTTTTCTTGGATTGAAACCTGTACAAGGATCTAAAAATGCATTGTTAGCAATAAAGTCTAGATTTTTGTCCCAGTCTTCACGAGAAATTCCGAATTCTTTAATTGCTGTCTGATTGTTTACGTCAGCTCTTAATGTTTCGATAGCCTGTGCTAAATCTTCTGCAGTTTCTTTTCCAATTACTTTCGCTAAATCAGGAAAACGGTTGCTTTCTTTTGCGTTGTAACGAATAACATTTGGTAAAAAGATTGCATTTGAAGCACCATGAGGAATTCCGTATAACGCTCCTACTTGATGAGATAATGAATGTACAATTCCAAGCCATGCATTGTTAAAAGCAAGTCCAGCCATAAAAGAAGCATCGTGCATATTCTGACGCGCCTGAATATTTGATGGATTTTGAACTGCCTCTTTTAAGTTATTGAAAACAATTTCTAAACCTCCTTTAGAAAGAACATCTGCATAATTATTTTCAATGTTAGAAACATAAGCCTCAACACAATGTGTCAAAGCATCTAAACCTGTATTTGAAGTTACATGCGCTGGCATAGATGCACAAATTTCACCATCAACAATCGCAATATCTGGAGTTAGTTCGTAAGAAACGATAGGATACTTCACCCCTTTTTCACGATCTGTGATAACGGCCAAACCAGTTGTTTCTGTCCCCGTTCCGCTAGTAGATGGAATCGCAATAAATTTTGCTTTTTTACGTAAAACTGGTACGTTAAAAGGCTTAATCATAGCATCAAAATCAGCATCAGGATATTCGTAAAAAACCCACATCATTTTTGCTGCGTCAATTGCCGAGCATCCTCCTAAACCAATAACCCAGTCAGGCTGAAAGCTTTTCATTAATTCTGCACCTTTAAAACAAGTTTCAGATGATGGATCTTCTTCTACTCCTTCAAAAATTTTCACTTCAATTCCTGCTTCTTTAAGATAAGCCGCTGCTTTATCTAGAGAACCACTATTTTTCATTGAGCTTCCACCTGTAACAATTACGGCTTTGCTTCCTTTAATGTTTTTTAATTCTTCAAGACTTCCTGCACCATGGAAAACTTCTCCTGCAATAAATAACTTGCTCATTTTATACTTATATTTTATGTTTTAATACAAGTACAAAAGTATTTCAGGTATGACGGACGGTGTTATACAATCGGGTCTATTTGATATAAATTTGAGCCAGTTCTTTCTGCAGTTCTGTTGGGGTTTCGTCCAGTTTGCTCTTTACAAATTTATTAAGTGCAGAAGGCGAACTAAATCCGAGTTCTAGTGAAATCTGTTTATGAGAAAGATCTGAAAACAGCAACATTCTTTTGATTTCCTGAAGAATTCTATTATGAATAGCATTGATTACGGTTTCACCACAATGTTTCTTTGTAATACTGTTCAGTTTTTTAGTAGTAACAGCCAGATTTGATGCATAAAACTGAACCGTTTTTTCTTCCTTATAACGTTCATTCAGCATTTTTTTAAATCGAATGTACAGTGTCTTATCACTTTCATGCTGAAAAACGGGATGCTGACCGTGTACAGATTCTATTAATCCTAGCAATAAAATTTTAATATAAAACCTTCCCTGCTCTTTACGAATAAGACTTGGATCCGAATAAATATTTTCAATATAAGAAGCCATTGATTTTGCATGAGCAAATTCTACAGGTGATAAAAAGATACATTTTAAATGCGAAGAAAGATTTACATTGTAAGACAATAATTCATTTTTTAAAATATCTGAACAAAACAGAATTTCTTCAAAAAGAATGATTTTACCCGATAAATCCTCTGAAATTAAGGAAACATACGAAATCTGTTCTGGAAATATCATCGAAATTTTACCTGCTTTTAGATGTATAATTTCTTCTTCGAGATGAATTTCAATTTCTCCTGATTCGACCATCAAAATACTAAAATGATCTTTTTTATGAGGTTCGAAATAATTATGTAAATGTTCTTTTGTGAGATCAAAAACACGAAAAGACAAACTTTGGTCTTCTCGTTTTGTAATATGTTTGTTTAATTCAAGTCTTTTCAAAACTAAGGAAATTTATTATTTGTGCAGTTTTCAATAAAGAATATTGGAATGATTTTATAGAAAGAAATTCTAAAAAAATAATGTTTTATTGGAAGAGGAAACTGCGGTTCAGAATTGTGGTGCAAGTTTACATAAATAATTTAAAGGGTCAAATCATTTTACTTTGAATAGATAAACTTTAATAAAAAAGACGCCTATATTGGCGTCTTTTAAAGTTGCTATTTTTGAAATGAATTATGCTTTCAAGTCAAATCTGTCCAGATTCATTACTTTAGTCCATACTGCGATAAAATCATTTACAAACTTTTCGTTGGCATCAGAAGCGGCATAAACCTCTGCAATTGCTCTCAATTCTGAGTTTGAACCAAAAACAAGATCGGCACGAGTTCCTATCCATTTTGGCTGTCCTGTACTTCTATCGTTTCCTGCATAAAGTTCTTTATCATTAGAAACCGACTGCCATTGTGTGTTCATATCCAGTAAGTTTACAAAAAAGTCATTTGTCAAACGACCTGGTCTTGTTGTAAATACTCCGTTTTTGCTACCGTTTGTATTAATATCCAAAACTCGTAAACCTCCTAATAGTATGGTCAATTCTGGTGCTGTAAGTGTTAATAAATGGGCTTTATCGATAAGAAGTTCTTCTGTTAATACAGCTGATTTTGTTTTTCTGTAATTTCTAAAACCATCAGATTTTGGTTCTAAATATCCAAACGATTCAACATCTGTTTGTTCAGCAGATGCATCCATACGACCAGGTGAAAAAGGCACAACGGCAGAAATACCAGCGTCTTTAGCTGCTTTTTCGACTCCTGCAGAACCAGCTAAAACTATTAAGTCAGCCAATGAAACTTTTTTTCCATCATTCTGTGCCGCATTAAATTCGTTTTGAATGGTTTCTAATTTGTCTAAAACTACTTTAAGTGCAGCTGGATTGTTTACCTCCCAGTCTTTCTGTGGTGCAAGTCTGATTCGAGCACCGTTTGCTCCTCCACGTTTATCTGATCCTCTAAAAGTAGAAGCAGAAGCCCATGCTGTTGCAACCAACTGAGATATACTTAATCCTGTATTTAGTATTTTTTCTTTTAACTGTGCAACATCCTGATCACTTATTACGGTATGATTTACTTCTGGAATAGGATCTTGCCACAACAATTCTTCTTGCGGAACATCAGGTCCAAGATATAGGGCACGTGGTCCCATATCACGGTGTGTCAGTTTAAACCAAGCTCTTGAAAAAGCATCTGCAAACTGATCAGGATTTTCTAAAAAGCGACGTGATATTTTCTCGTATTCCGGATCTAGTCTTAATGATAAATCCGTAGTAAGCATTGTTGGAAGATGTTTTTTGTTAGCATCAAAAGCATCTGGAATAATGGCTTCAGCATTTTTTGCTACCCATTGGTGTGCACCAGCCGGACTTTTTGAAAGTTCCCATTCAAAAGCAAACAGATTTTCAAAAAAGTTATTACTCCATTGTGTTGGTGTTTTTGTCCAAGTAACTTCTAGTCCGCTGGTAATAGCATCGGCACCTTTACCTGAGCCAAAACTATTTTTCCAACCAAATCCTTGAAGTTCTAAACCTGCTGCTTCAGGTTCTACATCGACATTATCCGACGAAGCAGCTCCATGGGTTTTACCAAAAGTATGTCCACCAGCTATTAACGCCACTGTTTCTTCATCATTCATTGCCATTCTTCCAAATGTATCTCTAATATCTTTGGCTGCAGCAATAGGATCAGGATTTCCGTCTGGTCCTTCTGGATTTACATATATAAGTCCCATTTGAACTGCTGCAAGTGGTTTTTCCAGATTTCTACTGTGAATATCTCCATCTGCATCATCATCTGACGACACAACACCATGATCTTTTGGAACTCCTTCAGAACCGTCTTTATAACGTTCATCTCCACCCAACCAAGTAGTTTCAGATCCCCAATATACAGATTCGTCTGCTTCCCAAACATCTGCACGTCCTCCTGCAAAACCAAATGTTTTAAAGCCCATTGATTCCAGAGCGACATTTCCGGTTAAGATCAACAAATCAGCCCAAGAGATTTTTTGTCCGTATTTTTGTTTTATTGGCCAAAGAAGTCTTCTGGCTTTATCAAGACTTACATTATCAGGCCAACTGTTAAGAGGTGCAAATCGTTGTTGTCCTGCTCCAGCTCCTCCTCTACCATCATGAACTCTGTACGTTCCTGCACTGTGCCATGCCATACGTATAAAAAGACCTCCATAATGACCAAAATCTGCAGGCCACCAATCTTGTGAATCAGTCATAAGAGCATGTAAATCTTTTTTAACTGCTTCAAGGTCCAGACTTTTAAAAGCTTCTGCATAATTAAAATCCTTATCCAACGGATTTGACAATAACGAATTCTGTCTCAGTATACTTACTTTTAACTGTTTAGGCCACCAGTCACGATTTTTTGTGCCTGAAGCAGCTTGTTTGTCCATACTCCCATTATGAAAAGGGCATTTGCTGATGTCATTAGATTGATTGTCCATAGTTTTAAATTTTTATTTTTTACTAAATTAAGAACTAATAAAAGAGAAAAATAAGTTTGTGAATCATAAATACTACTTCCGAAATAGACAAAATCTATTCAGTATTTTTTTTCAAACGTAAT
>NZ_DASWYK010000075.1:0-28999 GCF_036405015.1 Flavobacterium sp.
ATAACGACGTTCAATAAAATGATCATAACAAACTAATATTCTGAAACTTGTATTTTTTATTTCGACAAAATAATTTAAGTAAAAAAAAGCTTGTTTCAGAAAATTCTCAGAATATCGCTTTCTAACTGACATTTTATTTCAAAAACTGAAGAAATAATTTATTCTCTATGAAAAAATAATATATTTGCAATCAACACACAACAAAATGAGCAACTCAATTATTTCCCTAATTATTATCAATATTATTATCGATCGATAATAGTACGGGGATTTTATATAAAAGTATTTAGCATACCAGTTTAAAACCTCCCAACACGGGAGGTTTTTTATTTAGAGCCAACATGAAGAATTTCGCATCAATTATTATTATCAATATTATTATTCATCTCCCGTGATGAGTCAGGATTGTATTGCATAATAGAAACCTTTCTCGTCTTACTGAGAAAGGTTTTTTTTTTGATCCTATCCGAAAAAACAAAAGATTCATAAACATAAAAAACTTAAATAATTCACTAATAAATTTCAAATGAAAGCACAATACACCTTAACGTTTTACACCGAAGATCAAATGGGATTAATCAATAAAACAGCCGTAATTTTTTCGAGAAGAAAAATTAGCTTTGAAAGTCTTAATATTTCTACTTGTGAAATTAATGGTATGTACAGATTTACAGTTGTCGTTACTGAAACTTTAGAAACAGTAAGAAATTTGGCTCTTCAGATGGAGAAAGTTATCGATGTTTATAAATGTTATTACAATACCAATCAGGAAATTGCATACACACAAACTGTTTTATACAAACTTCCTACTGCCGCTATAACCCATGAAAAGGTTCAGGAATTAATGAAAAAGTACAGCGCTCAATTTACTTTTATTGAAAGAGAATATACTGTAATTGAAGTTACTTCTCACGAAACAGAAATCGACAAATTGACTCAATCTTTAACAGCATACGGACTGATCGAATTTGTTAAAAGTCCGCGAATTGCTTTAATCAAATCGGAAAAAGGTTTTAGAGATGAATTTGAAGGTTTCTAGATGTTTGTAATTTACAGAATTCAGTCATTTAAAGTACTAGATTGGTCATTTGTCTAATTTTAAATGCTGTAAAGAAAAAGATTATTTATTTAGTATAATCAAGTTTAGATTATCTTTAAACTATTGTTATTCAATCCGTAAAAAACAGAAAACATATGCAGTCTCGCCGAAAATTCATAAAAAATGCTGGAATTTTTTCAGCTGGTTTATTTGCCATTCAAACTGACGCACTGGGGTTTAATTCGAATCTTTTTGAGTTTCCTCTAAAAGATTTTATAACCCAGAGACCGCCACTTGAAAAACGAAATTTTACCAGCAAAGCGATTGAGGCCGCAATTGTAAAAGTAAAAAAGCAGATTGCAAATCCTGAACTGGCTTGGATTTTTGAAAACTGTTTTCCAAATACTCTTGATACTACAGTTGAATTCGAAATTATAGATGGAAAACCCGATACTTATGTGATAACAGGCGATATTGATGCTATGTGGTTACGCGACAGTACAGCACAAATCTGGCCTTATATTCCGTTTGTAAAAGAAGATCGTAAATTGGCAGAATTGATAAAAGGCGTTATTAATCGTCAAGCGAAATGTATTCTTCTGGATCCTTATGCAAATGCATTTTATAAAGATTTTAATAAAGAAAGTGAATGGAAAAATGATATTACCGACATGAAACCGGGAATTCATGAAAGAAAATGGGAAATTGACAGTTTGTGTTATCCTGTAAGATTAGCACATGGCTATTGGAAAGAAACTGGTGACATTTCTATGTTTGACAGTCATTGGAAAGAAGCTATGAAGTTAATTCTAAAAACTTTCAAAGAACAACAACGAATGGATGGCAAAGGAGGTCCTTACAGTTTTCAGCGTCAAACTGCTTGGGCAACAGATGGAGTTCCATTGTCGGGTTATGGCTATCCTGTAAAACCATGCGGACTGATTGTTTCTACTTTTAGACCAAGTGACGACTCAACCCTATTTGGTTATTTGATTCCGAGCAACATGTTTGCTATCGAAATATTGGGTTATCTGATGGAAATTTTCTCTCTTCCGGCTTTAAAAGATAATGATATTGTAAATGAAGCCAAAGAACTGAGAGAACAGGTTCAAAAGGGTTTGAATGAACACGGAATTATCAATCATCCTCAATTTGGAAAAATCATTGCTTTTGAAGTTAACGGATATGGCAGTTTTCATATGATGGATGACGCCAATGTGCCTTCTTTATTGTCTCTTCCTTATTTGGGAGCTATTGCACCAGACGATCCTTTGTATCTTAATACCAGAAAACTTGTATTGTCTGAAAATAATCCGTTTTTCTACAAAGGAACTGCAGGCGAAGGTATTGGAGGCCCGCATACGGGTGTTGATACGATTTGGCCCATGAGTATTGTTTTGAGAGCCATTACGAGTATTGACGAAAAGGAAATTAAAAACTGCATCAGTACTTTGATTAAAACCAACGCTGGTACTGGATTTATGCATGAATCTTTTCATAAAAACGATGTGACCCAATTTACCCGAAAATGGTTTGCATGGGCCAATACTTTATTTGGCGAAATGATTGTACATACGAGTCAAAAATATCCTCAAATTTTGAAAGACAAAAATTTCTAAAAATACTTTATTTTCAAAAAGTAAAGCCTTCAGAGTTGAAGGCTTTTTTGTGTTGCGTTTTTATCGCTTTTTATTGAATAAAACTCAAAATATCTGCATTAACTCTATCCGCATCGGTTGTTGGTATTCCGTGGCAAAGTCCTGGATAAGTAATCAACTTTCCGTTTTTTACTAATTTTGCTGCTCTTAAAGCCGTTACTTGATAAGGAACTATTTGATCATCTTCTCCATGAAGTATCAAAACAGGAAAATCCACACTTTTTAAATCTTCAGTAAAATCGGTTTCAGAAAATGCTTTTATACAATCGTAATGCGCTTTTATACCACCATTCATTCCCTGACGCCACCAATTGTCCTGAATTCCTTTTTTGATGTTTGCCCCTTCCCTGTTGTAACCATAAAACGGAAAAGTAATATCGTGATAAAACTGTTGTCTGTTATTTGCGGTATTAAAACGAATATCATCAAAAACTTCGATCGGTACTCCATCTGGATTGTTGGTATCTTTAATCATATAGGGAGTCACTGCACTGATTAAAATAACTTTTGATACACGGCCTTTACCATATTTAGCAGCATAATGAATGGCTTCTCCACCACCAGTTGAATGGCCAATATGTATGGCATCTTTTAAATCTAAAAATGCTGTCAATTCTGCAACGTCTGCTGCATAAGTATCCATTTCGTTACCAGTATAAGTTTGCGTAGATCTTCCGTGTCCTCTGCGATCATGCGCAATAACACGAAATCCTTTGTCGAGGAAAAATAACATTTGTGCATCCCAGTCGTCTGCAGAAAGCGGCCAGCCGTGATGAAAAAATATTGGCGTTCCTGTTCCCCAGTCTTTGTAATAAATCTCTGTTCCGTCTTTTACTTTAATTTTAGCCATTTTAATTTTCTTTTATTTGTTAAATAGATTTTCATACCATTCTAAAATATAATCTGCAACTTCTTCCCAACCCGGTTCTCCACAGATAAAGTGGCTTTTATCCTCAAAAATTTTCAGGTTAACCTGACTGTTTTGGTCTTTGTATTTTCCAGCTAGAGTTGTAGTGAGAGAGGCGGGAAAAATAACGTCGCTTGCGCCTCCAATAAACAAAATAGGTTTATGTGGCTTTCTGAAATCAATATTCGAAAAGGAGTTCAATACCAATTCCCGACTTACTTTGTAGCTTTCTGGAACTGCAAAAGCTTCAAAGGCTTTGGCTCTGTCGCTCTGTTGAAGTGTATTAAAAAAACATCTGTCGTACCATTCACGGCTTCCCATAAAATATTTAGCAGAAGAAAAAAAACCAAAAGCAGGAAGTGCCGACTTTAATGTTGTGAAAGGAGGAAATACATTTTTTGGTGGTGCACCATCTATACTTACAGCTGCTGCAACTTTTTCTAATTCTAGTAATTTCATCGCTGCCATTCCAGCCATTGAATGTCCAATTACTAGAGGTTTTTCAGGCAGACTATCTGCCAGTTTTGCAATATTATTTACAACATCTATAAAACCTGTTTTGATAAGATCGGGATGAACAGTTTTTCGCAGATCTGAAGGATTTCCTTCGTGGCCGGGATTAGCAGGTGTGTAAACGGTATAGCCTTTCTGCTCGTATCTTTCTTTCCACTTTTCCCAACTTATATTATTAACAAAGTTTCCGTGTATAAGAATGATGCTTTTTGATTTTTTCATAAAATTGATATTTAATTAGTAAATAGCTTTTTATAATTACTACAATCTAGTTTTTCAAACTGAATAGAAAATCAAATAGGCAAGTCATATTTCATTTTTTATAATGAAAAATCATGCTTTTTTCAGTTAATTCAATAAAAACCAAAGAACCAAAACAAACATCTAATATACTAAAAATCAACAAAATACAACTTTATTTAAATTAAATTATTGCAAACTCTTCCTAGCTGTCTCAAATTATATAAAACACAAAAAAATCACACAGATCTAAATAGAATACATCTGTGTGATTTTAGTTGAAAAAAGTCTTTTTTATTATTTTTCTAAAGGCAATATGAATTTAAAAGTACTTCCTTTTCCGAGCTTGCTTTCTGCCCAGATTTCGCCCTCGTGTTTTTTTACAAATTCATGACAAAGCAATAATCCTAAACCGTTTCCCATTTCATTTTCTGTTCCTTTTTGGATTACTTTTTCATTGATTTTAAAGAGCTTTTCCTGTATGTTAAGCGGAATTCCAATACCGTTATCCCGAATTGAAACTTCGGCTTTTTTATTGCATTTTTTTAATTGAACTACAATTTCGCCTTGTTGTTCTGTAAATTTAATTGCGTTGGTCAGCAGATTTCGTAAAACAGTATCAATCATGTCTTTGTCCATCCACACATTGACAATTTCATCTGCTTTAAATTTAATTTCAATATTTTTATTCAAAGCTGTATTGTTATTCAGTTGAATGTTTTCTTCAATTAAAGCATTTAGTGATACATTTTTAGGATTGTATTCAATCATTCCGCTCTGCATTCTTGACCAATTCAGCAGATTTTCGAGCAACTTGTAAATATTTTTATTAGACTCGTATTGCATTTCGGTAATCTCCTTTATTTCCTCCCGACTGTAATGATCAATTTCCTGAGCTAAGATTTCAGATAAAGCTAGCGATGAACCTAATGGTCCTTTTAGATCGTGGGCAATCATAGAAAAGAATATATTTTTGTCTTTTAGCAACTTCTGTATTTTCAGATCTTGTTTTTCTTTCGCCAATAATAAAAAGCCAATGGTTCCGATAAGAGTCAGCAAAAACAGTCCTATACTGTACAAACTGTCGAAAGTACTTTGTCTAAAGAAATCCTGCTGTGGAATTGCATAGGTGTAAACTGCTCTCAGAAAGATTAAAACTTCAAAAGAAACATAACATAATAGATAAAAAACACGAAACAAATTAGCGGCTTTTTCTTTAAAATATCCTATTGTTGGAGGAAGATAAATAGCAAATATTCCCAGAGAAATAATTACAATACGATCATTTACAGAGCCTCCTAGAAAAGCTGAAATGTTAAAAGCCAGTATGGCAGCAATGGTCAAACCAATTTGCAGACGATAACGCCTGTTAAATTTAGGTTTAGTCATAGAAATGATTGCTATTGTCTCATAACAACATCCAGAAAGAATTATGGTATTGGCTAGATTTATCGAAATGAAATCGGGTGCTATACCTCTTAAAAAAATAAAAATCCAACCTATCGTTAATAATACTTTTCCAAATCCAAACGTATTTAATTTTTTTCTGTTTTCAGAAGAAGCATACGATAAAGAATAACTAAAGATAAGAATACAGACAAATAGGTTTCCCCAAAAATAAAGAAGAAAAATCGTTTTAGGATCGAGGGGTAATAATTTAAGCATTTATGTACTTTCAATATAATAACTGTTTTACAAATATACAAATAAGAAATAAAAAACCCCGCATCGTCAGGGCGATACAGGGTTTTTCCTTAAGATTTTTATTACTTTATAAAATCATATTATTTTCTGAAGATAAAAGTAAAAATGTTTTTATTTTACATCAAACCATAGTTTGGTTGTCAACACATCTTTTCCTTGTACGGAAATAGCATTTTGGTAATTAACTCCATTTAATGATTGCTCTGTTCCTGGATAGAAAAAACGCGAAGGAATCTTACCATCCAAAACTGTAGCTGGACCAGCAGTCAAAATTGGATAATCTAATCTTCTCCATTCTGTAAAGGCATCGAGACCTTGTCCGAAGAAGGCAATCCATTTTTGAGTTCCGATTGATTTAGCGTAATTGGATGCATCATATTTTACACTTGCCTGATTAAGGTAATTGGTAATTACTGTTGCATCGGTAATCCCAAATTGATTGAATGATGCTGTAATGGCATTTTTATAAAGCTGTTCTGCATCTCCAGAGATAAAGCCTCTTGCAGCAGCTTCAGCCAAATTGAATAAGACTTCTGAGTACGAATAAATTACAGCTGGCGATGTCGATGTCAGGAAATAAGTTCCCGGTTTTGATGTTTTAGCAAAACCTTGACTGTTGGCATCACTGTTAGATAATCCGTTACCACCTCCAACGTATGTTCCAACGCTTGCATCTGATGGTAATTGCGCGTAAACTGGTAAACGAGGATCTGAAAATTCTTTTAATTTATCTACCATAGTTTTTGAAATACGGAAATCATCACGAGTTTCAAACCAAGCCGAAGCCGGATTTTGCTGCGGTGAACTGATGTACGTAAATTTAAAAGTATCGTTATTGCTTGCAAGTACTCCTGCCGCATCACTTGTTGCGTCAATTGCGGCTTGTTTAGCCAAAGCTGGTTCTTTATCAGAAATTCTTAATGCGATACGCAAACGAAGTGAATTCACAAATCTTTTCCATTTCAGAATATCCCCTTTGTAAACCAAATCACCCGTTACAGTACCGTTTGTTGTTGCCAATAAAGACTGGGCTTGTTTTAAATCTTCAAGTAAACCTGTATAAACGTCTTTCTGACTGTCGTAAGCTGGTGTAACTTTCTGACCTGCTTCTTTATATGGAATACTTCCGTAAGCATCTGTCAATAATAAGAATGTCCATGAACGCAATGTTAAAGCAATTCCTTTATAATTGGAATTGGATTGAGCATCAGGAAAATTAATAATGGTATTCAAATCTGTAATTAAGGTTGCATAACCTGTATTCCATAAAGAAGTGAATGAAGTATTTGAAACATCGTATCTGTCTGGCTCCGTATACTGGATTTTAGCCCAATGCTGTACAAACAATAAAGACGAATTAAAATTATTAGCATCTCCCCAATATAAGTCGGCTCCTTGTTTTAGTGTTCCAGTTAACAAATAAGGAGGTAGTGGATTTTCGGTTGCATTTGGATTTTTATTGATATCATCCAACGTATCACTGCATGAAGTCAGTGTCAATCCAAATAATATGATATATGATAGCTTTTTTAGCATGATTTCGTGTTTTTAGAATTTAAGATTAACATTAAGACTGAAATTTCTGGTTGTTGGTAAAGACAAACTTTCTAAACCTTGTGCATTTCCAGTATTGAAAGCCGTTTCAGGATCAATATTTGGTGCGTCTTTGTAAATAAAGAACAGGTTACGACCTACTGCAGTAATGCTTGCTCCTTCTAATCCTAGTTTTTTAGCAAATGATTTATTGAAATTGTAAGCCAGTTTTATTTCTCTCATTTTTACAAAAGTTGAGCTATAGATATAAGCTTCGCTAATGTTGTAAGATGCTTTGTAATATTCCTGCGCACTGATTACTGTACTGTTTGGAGTTCCGTTGTCATATACTCCTTTAAAAACCATACCGTCATCATAAACTGTTGCTCCAGTTGGTGCAGTTCCGTTTACCAACGTTTTGGTTGTACCATCTATATAGTAACTTAAACCACCATTTTCTGCACCACGACCCGGAAGTGTTGAAGCTAAAACTCCTGTGTAGGTACCTGTTCTATTAGTTCCTGAGAAAATTTCCCCACCTACACTTGCATCAACAAGAAATGATAATTCCAGATTTTTGTAAGTCAATGTATTCGTTACACCAGCTAAGTAGTCTGGAGTGTAATGTCCTAAAACTTTCTTCGTTGGATCTGCTTTTGGTAATCCGTTTGCTCCTACTACGATATTTCCGCTGGCATCACGTAAATAAGCCGTTCCGTAAAGTGCTCCGTAAGCTTGTCCTACAGACGCTAACACTTCAACTCCTCCTGAAGATCCAATAGTATAGTTTTGAATCTGTTTCGCATAATCCAAAATCTCTACTTTACTTCTGTTTCTAGAATAATTTGCTCCAATATTCCATTTGAAGTTTTCGGTTTGAATTGGACTTCCGTCTAACTGAATTTCTAAACCTCTATTGTTTATTTTTCCTGCGTTGATTAACTGTGAATTGTAACCACTTGCAGCTGTTGTTTTGATTTCCAAAATTTGATCAAAACTGTTTGTGTTATAATAAGCAACATCAAAATGTAATCTGTTTTTCCAAAAAGTAGCTTCTAAACCAACCTCTGTTGAACGAGTCGTTTCTGGTTTCAAATTCTCATTTAATTTCTTTTGTGATGAAGTCTGAATTGGATTTCCATCAAATGCAGTCTGGAAGTTATAGATTGTTGATAATTGATATGGATCTGCATCATTACCTACTTCAGACCAACCACCACGTAACTTTAAGAAATCAAGTGTATTGCTTTTGATATTCAATGCTTCCGTTAAAATCAAACTTCCATTAACAGATGGATAAAAATAAGAACGGTTACTGCTTGGCAAAGTTGACGACCAATCATTACGTGCAGTCAGGTTTAAATAAGCATAATTTTTATATCCTAACTGTGCCGAAGCATAAGCACTGTATACTCTTAATCTCGATAAGTAATTCGATGATGTTAATGGATCTCTTGAATTCGTTAAAGTATACAAATCTGGCACAGCCAAACGAGGCGCTTTTTGATAGTTGTTCGCATCACTGTGATTACGAATATTGAATCCAGCAAGAGCATCTAGACTAAAATCAGCACTTAGTTTTTTAGTATAAGTGAAAATACCTTCTGTATTTTGTTCATTTACCGTGTAAGCATCTTCAGCATATGATCCGAAAGGTGTTCCGTTTGTACCATATTTGATCGTGTACTTTCTTCTATCATTGTAATAATCAACTCCTGTACGGAATTTAAAGTTAAGTCCTTCAGCCAATTTAGCATCCAAATGAACATCTCCAATAAAACGGTTACGCTGCTGGCTTGTGGTATTATAATAAGCATTCCAATATGGATTACTGTAGTAGCTGTTGTTCCAGTTTACATCTCTGTTTCTTTCCAGTTCATTGATGTCAACCTGACGTCCGAACCAAAGAAACTGAAGCATTACACCTGCTGCACGGTTACCAGATGGACCACCAGGTAAAGCTGGAGCATTTGTTGTAATATAATTACCTGTAACTCCTACTTTTATGTTTTTCGAAATTTGGTAATTGGTATTAATTGTAAAGTTGGTTTTGTTTACTTCACTATTGGGTACTGTTCCTAATTGTTTTTGGTTGTTTACCCCTAAACGGAAATCTGATTTTTCATCTGATCTTGCAACAGAAACACTATTGTCATACGTAACTCCCGTATTAAAGAAGTCTTTCACATTATTAGGATGTGCCACAAAAGGTACTGCCTGACCATTTGAGAAAAATTGTGGAATAAGGCGCCCATCTAATCTTGGTCCCCAGCTTTCATCAACACCATCATTTACACCGCCTCCTTTTCCATCAACAAAGCTGAATCTTCCGTTTGAACCTTGTCCATAAGAATTTTGAAAACTCGGCAACGTAGCCACCTGAGAAATTGTAATACCTGAATTTATTGTAATTCCCAATCCTTTTTGGCTTTTTCCAGATTTAGTCGTAATCAAAACAACACCATGTGCAGCACGTGAACCGTAAAGAGCTGCAGCGTTTGGCCCTTTCAATACTGTCAAAGTCTCGATATCATTTGGATTCAAATCGGCAATTGCATTTTTGAAATCTCGAGTTGCTCCACCAAAGCTTCCTAACTGTGAATTATCTACAGGAACTCCATCAACCACAAATAGCGGCTGGTTGTTTCCTGCAATTGAAGTTTCTCCACGAATGATGATACGAGAAGATCCCATATCTCCTTGAGAGTTTGTAATACGAACACCTGCTAATTTTCCGCTAAGGCTGTTTAAAAAGTTGGTTTCTTTTGTCTCTGCAATATCTTTGTTTTTAAGTGCTTGAGTTGTATATCCTAAAGACTTCTTTTCTTTTGAAATACCAAGAGCCGTAACTACAACTTCTGATAATTGATTTTGCTCTTCTGTAAGTTCAATAACCACTGCGTTTTTATCGACTACAACTTCTGCTTTTTTATAACCTAAATAACTTACGATTACAGTATAAGGAAATTTTTGTCCGGTCTGGAAGAAAAACTTACCATCAAAATCGGTCTGAACACCATGCGTAGTCCCTTTAATCACTACCGAAGCACCAATTACAGGATCTTTTGTAACCGCATCTACAATTGTTCCTTCAAGTTTAGATTGGATCAGTGGTTTAGTTTCCTGCGCTGTAGCACTTATAGAAACCAATAAAATGCATAAGCCAATATATCTATTTAATATTTTTTTCATTATTTCATTTTAGTTTAATAAATAAGGATCACGTTAAAGGGAGATAATCTCCTGTTGTTTTCCTTTTAGAGATGTATAAATTCTTTAAGCTTCACCATTTCCGTGGCAAATTAGGAATGGTATAATTTCTATCTGCAACACATTCGTTTTTTCATTTTTTTCTTCTTTTTATTTGATTAGTATTATTTCGATTGGCCTATACAAGATCTGCCCTATTACTAAGGTTTCTCTCTACTAAATATTTGGTGTAAATTGGGAATTGAAGACTTTTAACAGAAGCTGCACATGAGATGTAAACAGCTAAATGGTTTCTGTTTGTTTGAAACTGGAATGTTTTTACTCGTCTTCATTATTGCAAATTTTTAAACTCTACTAATTTGATAGAACAAAAGTATATTTAAAATTAAGAATAGAAAAATTTTAAAAGCACTTTTTGCAAAAAAAATGTTAATCGAAAATTCAAAACAGACTTAAAAATCTAATAATCAAATATTTATACAATGTTAATTTTTTTAAGATTTTATAAGATTTTTACTAGTCAGCAGGCTTAAAAAGATGATTTATGCCTGAATTAAAAGTTTAGCAAAAAAAAATGCCAGACCTTTCGGCCTGGCATTTTCTATCGCTGCATTATTTATTAATACAACAAAAATATAGTAGAAACGACAAATACGGCCCCTTTCAGAATACCGTATTTATCAAACTAATTCAAATTAAAAAAAACTACAAACTTGCTTTTACTTCTCCACAAGTCAGCATATTTTTTGGATAATAAGGATTTTTAATTTCTTTACTATCACTTGTCCACATAGCACCTGTCATTGGGCAAACTTGCAGATATAATGTCTCATCTGCGGCTTTAAATTTCGCAGCCTGATCCCAATATTTTACAGAAAGTGTTTCAAAAATTTTACGTTGTTTATTGATATTTTTAACCGCTGTAAGCTGTGTTGCCAATTCAATAATTTCTCTTCTTGATGTTGTTGCTTCATTCATTTTTTCAAGACTTAATTTTTTAAACTTGAAATTTTTTAATGAATTTTTCAATGCTTCAGCATTTTTAACTACAGCAAGACTGTCTGAAGTTAAAAAGCTGTTTTTTAGAGCCAGGTAACTTTTTGTGATTTCTTTCTTTTCAGCTTCACGTTTTGCTACTAATTCTGGAAGAACTTCTTCTTTCGAAGTTAATTGTGCTTGTGCTAAACCGCTTAAGAAAACGAATGCTATAACTAATACTTTTTTCATGATGTTGGTTTATCTAATTTGTTTATAATTTTATCAATGTCAAGTAAAATACTTTCGAAATGATCTTTATTAATTCCAGTTGATGCGTCCATCAATTTTGTGATATCAGTTTTTAATTTTAAGAGATGTTGTCTCCCGTACAATCTGATATCACTTCTTTGTGCTGTGTTCAACGCTTTTCCTGGTTCTACTTCTTTTGGTAATAAAAGCATTCCCATTTTTTCGATGTAACCACGCTGCAAGCTTCTTCTGTAATAATCTTGTTGTTGGTCTCCACTGAATTTCACCCAAACAGTTTGTTGTAAATCGTTTAAGAATTCAGGAACCGTGTAAGCTCCTTCAAATTGCATCGATTTTAAACTGATGTTATAAAGCATTCCAGGGCTTAAAAGCATGTTTAAAACTTGATTCTGCTGATCTGAAATTTGTTCTTCTCTTTTCATTGGAATCAGCTGATCAATTTCCGCTGGATACATCCAAAGTGGTGCAACAAATAATTGTCTTCCTAAATAATCAATTGCTGCTTTTACTTTTGCTTTTGGAACTGGTTTGTATACAATACCTTTTTCATCAACCGTTCTTTTTGTCACATAATTGTTTCCAATATTTTTAAGCACATGATACAAATACGTACTGTATTGTCTTACCACTGCTTTGTGCATATCTTCCAAATTATCATACTTATCATTTGGCTGATAGGTCCATTCGATAAGATTAGGAACAACACGTTTTAGATTTTTGATTCCGTAATCACTTGCTAAAACTGAATCATCTCCAAGATCTTCCGTCTGACTTCTCGGATCTTCTTCTTTTCCTTCGCCTCCAAACCATAATTTCGGATTTGCGGCTAAACTATCAGTCGTTAATTTTGCTAATAATTTTTCTTCGTCAAACTCATCTTTAGCATTTGGATAATATCCATAACCCCATTGAATTGCCCATTTATCGTACATTCCAATTCTTGGATAAATTCCTTTTGGACTAATATTATCTTCTGGTTGCGCTACATAATTAAAACGAGCATAATCCATAATTGAAACGGTGTGACCGTTTGCTTCTACCCATTTTTTATCACGAAGTTTTTCTACCGGAGTAGCACTACTCGCTCCCATATTATGACGTAAACCAATTGTATGTCCAATTTCATGTGAAGAAACAAAACGAATCAATTGTCCCATTAATTCATCATCCAAATGCATTTTTCTAGCTCTTGCATCTAATGGTCCAGCTTGAATCATGTACCATCTTTGAACCAATTTCATTACATTGTGATACCATCCTACATGACTTTCGATGATTTCTCCACTTCTTGGATCACTCACTCGAGGTCCGTAAGCGTTTGGTGTTTCAGAAGCATAATATCTTACTACAGAATACCTTGCATCTTCCAAACTCATTGTTTTATCGTCTTCTGGCCATTCTTTACCTACAATTGCATTTTTAAATCCAGCCCCTTCAAAAGCTTTTTGCCAGTCGTTGATACCTGCAATTAAATAAGGTCTCCATTTTTTTGGCGTTGCAGGATCGATATAATACACAATTTGTTTTTTCGGCTCAACCAATTCGCCTCTCAAATACTTTTTAACGTCTTTATCTTTAGGCTCTAAGCGGTAACGTTGTACAATATATTTGGTTTGAGCACGCTGTTCATCATCATCAAACAAAACATATTTATTAGCAAAATAACCTACTCGTTCATCAAAGAAACGTTTACGCATTGGCGTTTTTGGAAGCAATACAATCGAAGTATTCAATCTTAAAGTAATACTTCCACTGCTTTCTGTAGAACTTGTATATGTTTTTGTCGTTTTTACCTCAATATTGATTGGATACGTATCTACACTTTCAATAAAAGATTTATCATCTGCAATAGAAGTTAACTTTTTCTCTGTTTTTTCTTTTCCTTGAATAGAAAACATTGCATTTTCTTTTTTGAAAAGATCCGTTACATCGACTACTACGTCTTTCGTATCTGGATTAGTCGTTTTTATGGGAAGAGCCGCTACAATAGGATTTTCGTTACTTCCTGCTAATGCTTTTGCCAACATCGAATCGGCAGAACGAACATCTTGTCTGTATTGTAATGATCTTAGAAAAACTGTGTTGTTGGCTCCTTTTTCAAAATAAATAGTTTGTTCATTGGCTTTTTCTCCACCAAAACTTTTAAAACCTTCTGGAGTAGAAAGATATCTAACCACAACCAGCATATATCGGTTAAACAAGCTGTCTGGAATTTGAAAGTAATACTTCGTATCGACCTGACTAATTGTAAAAAGACCTGATTTGTTTTTGGCTTTATCTGTAATGACTTTGTTGTAAGCCTGTAATCCTCCTTTTGGTGTTGTAGCAGTACTATCAGCTTTTTTTTCTGGAGTTTGAGCAAAACCATGCTGTCCAAAAGACAGCATGATTAGCAGTATAAATAATTTTTTCATCTAAATTAAAATGGAAGTTTTTCGTCTGTATTTAAAGTCAATTTTGGGTTCTTTTGCAAAGCAGACAAAGGAAATGGAATAATATACAATCGAGAGTTTGGCTGTAAAGTATACGTTTTTTGAGGAACGGTTTTGTTTACTATTGGAAATACTCTCGTAACAGTTTTAGCATATTCTGTTTCCGTATTTAATCGCTTCAAATCAAAGAAACGGTTAAATCCTAAAAGCAATTCTTTTCTTCTTTCGTTGATTACCAAATTCATTGTTTCTTTTCTTGTAGCTGGAACAGTTAGATTTACAGTACCCGAAAGAATACGTTTTGCTCTCAAAGTATTTAAAACAGCAACTGCTTCATTCAATTTATCCTGTCTTGCTAAACATTCTGCTTGCATCAAATAAACTTCAGTTGTTTTCATTCCAACTGTTGGATAGAAAAATCTTGTATACTGAGTTGCCCAATAAGCTGTACCTGAACCTTGATCTAAATTGGTTGTACTAGTAGAATTGAAAAATAAATTAAAACGTCCATCATTTGTTCCGAATAAAGTTCTCAATTCTGGACTGATGATGTAACTCTGAGCAAAGTTCATTTCATTGTAACCTGTCATGTACATATAACTCAAAACTTCTACATTATTTGCAGCTGGAACGGCAACCGCAGTTGGTCCACCTTGAGCGTTGTACGCCACCAAATCAAATATCTGATTGTTATAGCTTAATGATTTTTCAGCCGCTTCTTGTGCTTTAGCAATTTCGCGTTTAAACAAATGCACTTTCGCTTTGAACGCATAGGCAAATGCTAATGATGGATGATAAACATCAGCTGGTTTTTCCAGAATGTAAGGCAATGCTTCATCAATATCTTTCTGAATAAAGTCATAAACCTGTGCCACGGTAGATTTTGAAGGCTGTGCTTCTAAATCAAATTTGTCCATGATACAGATTCCTCCATCTGTAGCTGCAGTACTTGGATCATAACCTTTTGCATAAGTATTTACTAATAAAAAGTGATCATACGCACGGTAAATTTTAGCTTCTGCTTTTGCTAATCGTTTCGTATTTTCATCTCCTTTACTATTATCCACTAACGAAATAATAGTATTCCATCGGTTGATGTAATTATAAGCTTGGTTGTAAAAACTTGATCCTGTCATTAATGAAACTCGATCAACACTTTCGTCAAAAGTAAAATTAAGAATATCGATGTTAGGAGTTCTTCCAATTACATTGGCTTCTCTCATCCATTGATCGTCTGACAAATATTGAAAGTTATTAATTGGATAACCGCGTCCTGGAAGCGACACCAATTCTAAAAACTGATCAGCCGTTTCGATTACCAGAGATCCTTTAGGTGTTACATCTGTATAATCTTCACAAGATGTCATACTGAACATCATTAGTGCTACTATTGATATATATATCTTTTTCATAATTTTAAAGAGTAAGATTAAAGCCAAATAGATATGTTTTTGGCAATGGTAAATTACGTGTACCTGAATTAGCTGAATAAACTTCTGGATCAATTCTATTTCCTGCAGCACTCCAATACCAGATATTATTCATTTGGAAAGTAAATTTTGCCGAAGAGATATTCATTTTAGTTGCAAAAGCTTTTGGTAAATTATAGGCTAATGAAACGTTTCTAAGTTTAATATAATCTCCATCCACAACATTTGCACTTGAGTTTCTCCACTGACTGCTAATTGTTCCAGCGTAATTTCTAACACTTTCGTCAAAATCTACATACAAACGGGTATTTCCATTTGGATTTGCATCAGTATAACGATCTGTGATACCTGAAAGATTTACTGCATCTGAACTCATGTCGATTGTTTCTTTTCTCATTACATTTCCTCCTGAGAAAACAAATAAGAAATTCAAATCAAATTGTTTGTATGAAAATCTTTGAGACAACGAACCTGTATAAGTTGGCGTTAGACTTCCCATATTTACCAATGCATCTGGATTTGTAACGCTTTTAATAGAAGTCGCTATTGGATTTCCATCAGCATCAAAAGTAACTGACGGATTTCCGTTTTCATCTAAGATATAAGGATAACCGTTTGTTGTTCCTCCATATTTATAAGCATACAAACTATTGTATACTTCGTTCTCAAAGAAGTAATCAATTGGCGAACTAACATATACTGAAGCTGTTGATTGTGCTCTTGTAACTTTTTTAACCGTTGTTTTGTTGAATCCTAAAACTAAATTAGAACCAATACGGAAACTACCAGTAGTATACCAATCAGAACCTACACTAAACTCTACTCCTTTATTTAATAAAGCTCCTGCGTTAATTCTTCTAGACAAAGCTCCTACCGTAGGATCTAAATCGGTTGTAGCCAATAAATCGCTGCTGTATTTACGGTAAATATCAATGCTACCGTTTAATTTAGCTCTAAACAAACTATAATCAACACCTACATTGGTACTTTGTGTTTTTTCCCATCTTAACATTGGGTTTGGCTGTGCCGTGATGTTCGTATACTGCAAAGATTGATATAAGTTATCGTTTCTTCTTGTAGCTGTAATATAAGGCGTTGTAGATTGATCGATGTTTCCATTAACACCATAAGTCGCTCTTAATTTTAATGCTGTAACCCATTTTACTTCTTTCATGAATTCTTCGTTACTTGCATTCCAACCTAAACCAGCTGACCATAACGGACGGTTTTTATATTTAGGATCAACTCCAAACAAATCTGCTCTATCTACTCTATAACTTCCTGTTACGTTATATTTAGATAAAAAAGTATACCCTACTGTACTGAAAACAGAGAAATAACGGTGTAGAATTTCTGTTTGTGTTCTAGATAAAGCTCCTAAAGTCCTATTATTTCCAAACATATAACTTGCTGTTCCAGTCTGGCTTAATGCCAAGCTGTTGATTACTGCAGAAGTAAGCGTAACTGGATCGTAACCGTATCTTAATTGTTCGATTGTTCTTGGAACAAAAGTTTCACGCATTTCAAAACCTGCTAAAGCATTGATAGCATGTTTTCCTCCGCCAAATTCTTCATTATAATCTAATTGATTTCTAAAAGAATAATTGCTTGCCTGACTGCTGAATTGTTTGTAACGTCCTCCTGTAGAAAAACCATCTACATAAGTATAAGCATTTGTTGTTGGGTTATACGCTGTTAAAGCATTAATAGCATAACGCATTTTGTATGAGTTAATATCATAATATTGCTCATTATCATTCTTTCTAACTTCGTATTGAAATTGTGAACTTACACTTAAACCTCTCCATAATTTAGCACGAAGATTTGCAAAAGCTCTTAAGCTTAATGATTCTTCTTTAGATATTCCTTCTTGAAGTGCATTCAAAACATTAAAAGTCATTGGTTTAAAACCACTTAAACCAGCTAATTTTTCAGCTACTGCAGGATTAATAACACCACTTGAAGTAAATCCATCTTTGATTCCAACAAATGGAGACAATACTAAATCTCCGTTATCATCTGTGATGCGCTCGTATCTTTTTTGAATATCGTAGTTTCCAAAATCTCCATCAGTAACATCGTCCTGATCGTAAGTTCCGTTTATACCAAAAGTTGCATTTAACCAATTATTAATCTGAAAACTGCTTTTCGCATACAAATTAAATGATCTGCTTTGATTGAATTTAATTCGGTTTTTAGATTCGTCATAATTAAGCGAAACATACGTATTCTGTTTGCTGGTACTTCCTGAAAATGCAACATTATAACGCTGTCTAAATTCATTCTGCCATACATTATCACGATAATCTTTATAGTAATCGTTCTTTCTCCATTGTGAGATTGTACTATCGTAATCGGCACTGCTGATTTTTCCGTCTTCCAAATTTCTATTCAACTGGTAAAGCGGACTGTAATATTTCATACTGCTGTTGCCAATATCTCCGTAACTGCTGAACATCGTTGCTGTATTGGCAAATCTGGCTCTTTCTCTATTGTAAACATCTTGCTCAAAATCGATTAAATCGCTTGTTGAAGCATAGTTCATGTCTCTCAAATTAGGTTTTGTCGAAACAAAGAAATCAGAGTTGATGCTTACCTTTAGTTTACCATTTCCTTTTTTAGTAACGATGACAATAATACCGTTTGCAGCTCTTGAACCATAAATAGAAGCCGCAGCCGCATCTTTAAGTACGTTGATGCTTTCTACGTCATAAGGATTGATGTCTTCTAGAGCTAATTCTGTTGGCAAACCGTCAATTACGACAAGTGGGCTGTATCCGATATTGTTAGAAAAAGTTCCCATACCACGTAAGATTGGCTTATCTGCAGATGAACCGTTTGGGTTTTTCTGAAACATTAAACCCGCCACACGGCCTTCTAATGCACTTGTTAAGTCGGCATTAATGTTTTCATTCAACGTTTTTTCGTTCAAAGTAGCAATGGCACCAGTAGAATGTGATCTCTCTAAAGTTTGGTATCCAGTAATTACTACTTCTTTCATTGCTGCCACTTTATCCTCAACAATAATTGTCAATACATTACGACCGCTGATACCAATAGCTTTTGTTTCAATTGTCAATCCAGAACATTCCAAAATTCCATTAGAAGGCACACTTTCAAAAACAAAACCACCATCAAAGTCAGTAACACTTGTTTTATTTGTACCTGAAAGAGTTACCGCAACACCTGGGAAAGGCTCGTTTTTATTATTGGTAACTTTTCCGCTTACGCGGATTAGGTCGTTTCCCAAGCTTTCGGTTTTTTCTTTGGATGAAACTGTTACAACAATCGTCTGATTAGCAATATTGTACTTTAAATTCTGACCGCTAAAAATTTTATTTAAAGTTTCCTTTAAAGAAGAATTCTTAACATTGATTGTAACTGGTTTAGAATCTTTTAGCATTTTCTGAGTGTATAACACTTCATGATTTGCTTGTTTTGCCACTTCTTTCAGCACCGTTTCTAACGATGCATCTTTAAAATTAATGGTAACATTTTGTGCTTGTCCAGAAAAACTGCAAAACAGCACAAAAAGCACAGCAAAAACATTTAAAAAAGTAGAAAAATTAGATCTGGGAATTTTTTTTCCAAGATTTTTGTAAGGTTTTTTTGGTTGTAAATTTAATTTCATACATTTACATTGGTTATAGTTAAACAATAGGTGGACAACTTATACTAGCTATAAACTTTGATAACAACCAGAAGCATCGCAACTGCTTCTGGTTTTTTAGTTTATAAACTAATATATTCGGGTAAACTTAAATTCTAAGGATAGACAATAACTGTTTTTCCTTCAACTTTAAATTTTATATTACTAAGCTCAAGTACTTTTAATACTTCAGATAAATTTTTATTTCTAAACGTACCGCCACTAAAACGAACATCAGAGACATCGCCTCGGTACTCAACTTTAATTCCATACCAGCGTTCCAGCTGTCTCATTACATTTCTCAGATCAGCATTATCAAACTTGAAACGGCCATTTTTCCAAGCAACTGCTTCATCAGTATCTACTTCTCTCACTTTAATTCTGGAAGCATTATCAGATATATCAGATTGCTGTCCTGGTTTTAAGATCGTTTTCTGATTTTTAAAGGCAACAGCAACACTTCCTTCCAATAAAGTCGTTTTTACAACAGCCTCGTTGTTATAAGCATGAACATTAAAATGAGTTCCCAATACTTCAATAGACTGATTGTCTGATTTTACAATAAAAGGTTTGTTTTTATTTTTAGCTACTTCAAAATAAGCTTCTCCTTCAAGTTCTACGACTCTTTTATCTCCATTAAACTGTGTTGGATATTTAATCGACGAAACTGCATTTAAGTAAACTTTGGTTCCGTCTGCCAGAATAATATTGTACTGCCCTCCTGTTGGAGTCGAAAGTGTATTGAAAGAGTTATCATCTTTCGTACCTGCTGCATTTGGATTTATAACATACGTAATCTCTCCATTTGCATTCATTTTGATAGTCACTTCGTCTTCTTCTCCTTCTTTTGCGATAGTATCTTTTGCCGAAACATCAGAAAGCACAATTTGTTTTCCGTTAGAAAGTGTCAATACTCCTCTATTTCCTCCAGGCGCAATTTCTTGTGGTTTTGCTACAACCTGAACTGGCTGTTGTTTTGATTGTGTGAAATAGAATATCCCCGTTCCCAAGACTACTGCAATAGATGCAGCAACAGCAATACGAGGCCAAAGACTAACCACTTTTGTTTCTTGTTGTAATGGCAATTTCGATTTCAAAAGCTGATAACTATCTTCCAGCTCATATTCGCTAAGCTGCAAGTTGCTGTTAGATGCTTTATCCAGATACCAGGCATCCAATTTATCTTTATCTTCATTGGATAAAGTACCATCCTGATATTTTTTAAGCAATTCTGAGATTTGGGTTTTATTCATAATTACAACACGAAATTTTGTCTTGTTTAATAGTAAGACAGTTAGAAAGTGCTTTTGTCATAGACAAAAACAAAAAAAAATTAAAAAAACATTATTATATCTTTAACAAATTGAGAAAAACGTTAGCTTTCTATTTACAAATGAATGAGTTACAAAAATGAAAATCATTCAAAAAAATTAACAAAAAGCATGAAAATAATTTACCAAACAAAAAGATTCATCATAGATTTTAGCTTTTCTCGAAGAATTTTTAGCGAATTATACACTTGTTGCTTGGCTGTTTTATCCGTAATATTCAATTGAAGTGCAATTTCATCATACGAAAGCTCTTCTACTTTTCTTAATAGAAAAACTTCGCGCATTTTTTTAGGAAGTAAGGCAATTTCTTTTGCAATAATAGCTTCTAATTCTTTTTCTCGAAGATTAGAATCGGCAAAGACATAATCCTCTTCTATAAAATTTGAAATCGAATCGGCATAGCGCGAAACTACCTTTTCATGCGCAATATGATTAAGCACCCTGTTTTTTACAGCTTTATATAAATAAGAAGAAAGTGATCCTGTAATATTTAATTCATGGCGTTTATTCCAGATTGATAAAAACACTTCCTGAACCACGTCATTTGCCTCGTCTTGATTTTCAAGAATTTTATACGCGTGATTAATTAAAAGTTTAGAATATCTTTCAAAAATTTCTGTATACGCCAACTGATTATCTTCTTTTAGAAGATTTAATAAGAAATCATCAGTATATTCATTGTAAACAGACATTAAATTGAAGGCTTGCTAATCAAAAAGGCAATATTAAACATTTTTTATGTTAAAAGCTAAAAGATGATGCAGTTCAAAATTCAGTTTAAAACAAATCTAAATGACAAATAGAACAGATTATAAGGAATCAATCGTTTGCGAAGAAGTTCTTATTCCTCTAAAATTGTATTATAATAATTTCTAAAATAATTAATTAATTTTGCCGCATCAAAGAATGGTTTCCTGTTCTTATAAAATACAACAATAGAATATGTGGACTATTTGTAACGAATGTCAGGGACACGGTAAAAAAAGCCGAAGACTCAGCAAAAAAGTACGACTTGATTTTGAGACTGCCATGAATCAGTTTGAAAAATCTAATAAAGAAGGAAAAGCGCCAGTTCGTCCTAAAGCACCTTTATATACTTGTACTAACTGCAACGGATCTGGCTTAATAACTTCTGAAAGCTTCCCAAAGGCAGATCATGAAAATTATCCTCATGTAGCTATCATAGGTGCCGGTATAGGCGGAGTCGCTCTTGCCGTAGCTTGTTTACACCGTGGTATTCCTTTTTCTCTTTACGAACGTGACATCAATTTTGACGCTCGCTCTCAAGGTTACGGACTCACTTTACAACAAGCCGGCAAAGCCATTGAAGGATTCGGAATCACCTCTTTAGAAGAAGGAGTCGTTTCTACCAAACATATTGTTCATACTCCGGAAGGAAAAATAGTTGGCGAATGGGGCATTAGAAAATGGCTTGAAAAAGAGACGCCTACATCACCAAAACGTACCAATATACATATCGCAAGACAACTACTGCGCTTAGCATTACTGCAGCAGCTTAACGGAAATGATTCGATAAAATGGGGACATCAATTATTGAATTTCAAACAACTTGAAGATAAAACTCTTGAATTAAACTTTGAAGTTAACGGCGAAATAACGAAGACAAAAGCAGATATTTTAGTTGGAGCTGATGGTATTCGCAGTTCGGTTCGTAAACTATTAATTAGTGAAGAAAAAACACCATTACGTTATTTAGGATGTATCGTAATATTAGGAATTTGCCCTTTATCTGCATTAGAAAATTGTAACAGTCCGTTATTAGATTCAGCAACAGTTTTTCAGACCGCAAATGGAAATGAACGAATCTATATGATGCCCTACACTTCAGATTCTATTATGTGGCAGCTTAGTTTTCCTATGCCCGAAGAAGAAGCAAAAATATTAAGTGCTAAAGGTACAAAAGCACTCAAAGAAGAAGCTTGCCGAAGAACACAATGGCACGATCCTATTCCACAGATTTTATTAGCAACTCACGAAGCTCAAATTTCTGGCTATCCTGTTTATGATCGCGAATTACTTACACAAGACTTATTAAAAAATGCTGGAGCTGTTACCATTATTGGAGATGCAGCACATCCTATGAGCCCGTTTAAAGGACAAGGTGCAAATCAGGCATTATTAGATGCGCTTTCATTGGCTCGCGAAATCGCAAAAGGATGTAAATCTCCAAAATACTGGAAAGAACAAGGTGTAAGAGAAAGTGCACTGACGAAATATGAATTAGAAATGATAGAACGAAGCGCTTCTAAAGTTAAAGATTCTGCAGCAGCAGCTGAATTCCTGCATTCTGACATTGCACTTTACGAAGGTGATGAACCAAGAGGAAGATGTTTACTCAGGAAAAGTGATTTTTAATTGTTAATTGTCAATTGTCAACACTTTTACGCAAAATAAAAAAGCTCCAAATCAATGACTTGGAGCTTTTTTTATTATTTTGATCGATCTTACATTTCGTTCAAGTCGTTGAACTCGTGTAAAGATTTTAATGTGTTTTCGTAGAATAAGATTGCTGCGATAAGGTTTCCTTTATCAGAGTAAGGCATCATTTTTCTTTGAAACTCTACTGTTGTATCTAAGAAAGTTGTAGTACCAACTGCCTGATTATCTAAAATCTTTTTGTGGTCTCCATCGTCTGGAATACCTAAGTCAGCCATAGTAACACCTGGTTTAGTAACCAAAGCGATATAAGGAAGAGTTTTTACTAATACTTTAATACGCTCAATGTACAATTCTAAAAGTTCTCCTTTTTGCATACCAGCTAATTCTTTTTGATCGTGGTATTTACGGATTAATGCTGTTGTACTGATAATACTTCTTGGCGCATTTTTTGCCTGAGCTGAAACAGCCTCACTTGCCAATAAGAAAAGGAAACATAGTAAAATTATCTTTTTCATGTTATGAATTTGGATTTGGGTGTTGTTTGACGACAAAAATATGTATTTTAACTTAATTTACAAGTTTATTGATTTCTTTTTTTTGGATTTTTTTAACAATTCAGAATAATAGCAGAATTTACACCTATAATTCGTTTTTATTAAGAGTTTTCTATTACAAAACAAAAACTGCAATAGTATATTATCACCATTAAAAAATTGATTTTTTACTACTTAATAATTCTAAAACGTCCTGGATATTTGATCCAGATACTTTTTTTGTTTCCGTAATAATCCATAAATTCTTCGCAGACAAAAACAGCGTGAGCTTTTGACCAAGCCACAACGCCACAAAATTCACTTCCAGATTCGCGTTTTAATTTCTGAACCTGTTTCCCAATAGAGAATCCTAAGTATTTATAAATTGTGGGAGTATAAACAGTACCGTCTTCCAAATCTTCTAATGCTTTATCAAAAGTAGATTCTCTGTCAATAATTTGTTTGTATTTTGCCATTACTGCATAAGCAAGAACAGCATAATTTGTAATTTTTTCGGTGTCGCAATTGTCTTTGATATATACAAAACCTGCAGAAATTCGGGCTCTGTCTAATTCATCATTTTTAAGATCGAATGTTGCGTTATTTTTCAAGGTTATTTTGAAAAGCTTTTCACTTACAGTATCAGTAACAAAAAGATTAGCTAAACCGTAAACATTTAAAGAAGCTTTAATAAAAGCAATCGACGAACAATTGGTGCGTTCTCCCTGCTTGAAACTTTCAAATATTTTATCTGAACTTAATTGAGAATAGGAGTTAGAACAAACAAATATTAAAAGTAAAAATATCGAAGTAACGGATTTCATTGATTTGGGTTTTAATTCTTTCTCAAGTATCTTTTGAGAATTCAACTTTACAAATCTATAAAAATCAACTCATAGTTTTTTTACTTATTTACTTTTTACTTTTAAAGAGAAGATTCTAATTTCGTTTTTTGAGAAATCCTCATATAAACAATCACTTCTAACATCTAAAAATGAATCACTTATCATTAACTCCAAAGTCTTTAAAATTATTTAAAACAGTAATTAATCCGTTAGAAGTTAGTCAAAATATTTGAATAAAAAACTTATTAAAAAAAAGATTGTTTTACCTTTTTCTCCGAAAGTTAAACAGTAAAAAATCCCCGAACATAGTTTAACATTCAGGGATTACTTTTGTAAGCAAAATTATTTAAGCTTTCAATAATTATTTTTTAACCAACCAATTTTCAACTGCTCTAGAAAAATCGGCAACATCAATTGGATGGCGGCTTGTGATAATGTTTGCATCGGTTACTACGCTTTGTTCAAGCACAGTTCCTCCTGCATTTTTCAAATCTACTTGAATGTTCCAATAGCCAGTTAGTTTTCTTCCTTTTAATATATCCGCAGAAGCCAATACAACTGGAGCGTGACAAATAGCTGCAATCAATTTTCCAGCTTTATTAAAATCCTGAACAAACTTAATTACATCTTTATCGTAACGAAGATTATCTGGATTCCACGCACCTCCCGGAATAAATACTGCATCATAATCACTAACTTTAATTTGATCGGCTGTACGATCAAATTTAATCCAACCAACGGGCTGTAAATACTGAATCGCCATTACATGAGTTTTTGACATCTCTGGATAAACCAAACCATATCTTTCTGGTGCTGGATTGTATTTTGGAGCTACAATTTCTACCTCTGCTCCTAATTCTTTAAAATACCAAACTGGTCCGGTCAGCTCAATTTCTTCAAATCCGTCGGCTACAATTACGGCAATCTTTTTTCCCTTCAAAGCTGTTTTGTTTTTTACTGGTGTAAAAAAGAAAGCCCTTAAATCTTCGTTTCCTGGCGCATCTAATAATTTGGTTACCGGCATGTTGACAACAGCAGATTGCGTTGACAATTTGTTTACAATTTCGAATTCGTTACTTGTTTTCATTTCTTTTGTTTTTACGGTTACTTGTGCTTCTACATTTAATCCTGCAAATACACTTACGATACCTGCAACGATCATTTTACTAATTGTTTTCATTGTTTTTTAGATTTAAATATTGATACTTGTTTTTAGATTTTTATTCGCGAATAAGTGGTGCAAATTCGATTAGATTGTGAATTCCGTCTTGAAACGGCTGTTTCTTTATGCTTGAATTCAAAAAGTCAATTACAGGCTGGATCGGAGGAAAATTCAAATGATATTGAAAGGCTTCTTTATTTCTGAATTTTTCAAAAGTCACAAACTGAGTCGGATCTTCTTTTAATTGTGATAACTGATACGTCACGACTCCTGGCTCACTTCTAAATTCTGGCATCGCTTTGTGATACACTTTCATAAAATTACCTTCAGTACCTTTTTTGGTATCCACAAAAAGCATAATCGTTAATTGCTCCTCACCTTTTTTGCTGGTTTTACGCCATTGTTCTTTTTTAAGTGGCTCTAAATCTTTTACCTCGATTATTTTTTGAGGTACCAGCAAAGCTGTTTTGGCTAAGTCTTTTATTTCTTTGGAATTATTTCCAGACTTTTCCAATTCGTTTTGACTGATCCAACGTTCAAACAACCAGATAACAGATTGATCTTCTTGCTCGAAATACGCTTCCGCCATGATGTTTTTATCACTTAAAATTGACTTCTGAACATAAGCCGCAACAGCATTTTTAAATTTCTCTTGATATTCTTTCTTAACCTCATAGCGAGTAATTCTAGCACCAATTTCATTTTGAGCTGTTGCCAAAGCGCTGTTCATAAATAAGAGGGCAAAAATTCCTAAAACCTTTTTAGAAATAGACGGATTGTTTTTTATTCTCATGACTTTTGATTTTAAAGTTGTTTTCCAATTTGAATCAATAGGTCTGAAACTGCTTTTGGCTGAGATAAAAAAGGAGAATGACTGCTGTTGATTTCATAAATCGTTTTGATTCCGGCTTTTGAAATCATTTGATCTTGCAGTCTTGGCGAGATCACAATATCCTGAAGGGTTTTGATGTATATTTTCTCAACACTTCCAAAATTTTGAGAAGTTAGTGTAACGGCATTAGAAAACGGAATTGCAGGTTCAGCGCGATAATTGTCTTTTACTTTTTGTTTGGCCGCAGCTGTGCCATCATTAATAAACAAACGAGTTAAATCTTCAGATTTGACATCCAGTGTCAAATGATCTGCAGCTTCAATAAGGGTAGGTCCTAACTGCGAATCTGGGTCGGTTTTGGCAAGATCACCAATAGACTGGCCTGATGAAGGTAAAAAAGCACCAATGTAAATTAATCTACTTATTTTAGAAGGAATGCTTTCGGCAACGGCTGTAACCACCATTCCGCCCATGCTATGCCCTACTAAAACAACTTTTCTGTCTGCTTTTGAAATGGCTTCAATAACCTTATCACGATATAAATTTAATGATAAATTTTGAGGCTTCGTATTATCATTTCCATGTCCTGGAAGTTCTACCACAATTACCTGATGCCCATTTTTAATTAAACTGGCTTTTACTTCATCCCAAACATAAGGAGCCTGCCAAGCACCGTGTACTAAAACATAAGTTTGCGGTTTAAGATTTATGTTTTCGTCATTATTAGTACAAGAGGCAAATGAAGAAAATGAGGTAAAAGCCAATACTATCGCCATTACTTTTGGAATTACTCTTCTGTTTTTAAAAACAAAAACACCTAGATAATGAAACACTACTCCTACTGCCCAAGCAGCATTCTGCCAAAGCGGCCATAAATACGTTTGACCTGTTAAAAACCATACCAACCAAAGCAATGGTGTGGTTAATACAAATACCAATAAGTGAATTTTAAATCCTTTTTTTGGATTGAGGTGAGCATATTGCTCTTTTGCTAAATTTTTCATGATGTGTGATTTTATAAATTGAGATTATTTTAATTGTGTTCCTAGCTGTTCGACTTTTTGAAGCCATTTTGTTCGTTGTTTGTCAGTAGATTTTCTCATAAATCCGAAAGTCGAAAATCGGATGAGATCAAAGCCGACATAACCAAAAACTATATCTTTTAGAATTTGATACTGAGACGCGCGATAGATGAGATAAAACCACCATTTTGGCGTATCCATCGTAACCAAAAGCCTTAAGCTTTTTCCTTTTAAAAGTTTTTCTGGGAAAATTTTTCCTGAATGATGTTTGAATGCAAAATCGGGAAGTAGAATTCGGTCTATAAATCCTTTGGTAATAGCAGGCATAAATCCCCACCAATTCGGATAAGACAATACAATGTGGTCTGCCCACAAAATAAGTTTTTGAGCTTCAGCTAAATCGTCTTCTAGCTGTAATTTTTCTCCTGTTTTGTAACCGTCAGCAAGATTTACATCAAAATCAAGTTCAGAAATATAAATCGTTTTGCAGTTTGCTCCTGTACGTTCAACGCCTTTTTTATAAGCATTAAGCAATGCATTACAAAAAGAATTTTGAGAAGGATGCCCAAGTATAAGTAAGATATTCGTTTTCATAGCAGTATCATTTAATTTGACACTGCAAAGATTTTAAATAAAGCGAGGGCGTTCCTGACACAAATGTGTCAAAATATTATTGATGGGCTAATTTTTGTCGAATTCGGGTAAGCGACTGTCTTTCAATACCTAGAAAACTACAGAGATGCGAAATAGAAACTCTGTTAAACAGTCCAGAATGGTGTTTTATAAAATCGAGATAACGTTCTTCGGCGGTTTGAAATATGAAGCTTTCAATGCGTGCTTGTTGTCGTTTTAAAATTTCTTCTGCGACTAATCGGCCGTATCGTTCAAGATTGGGTAAATGTTCGTAAATCCATTGCATGTTTTCATAAGAAAGACAAACCATAGTTGTAGGTTCTAAACATTGAATGGAATATTTGCTGGGTTGTTGCGTGATAAAAGCGGGATAATGCGTCGCGTAATCTCCTTCAGAATAAAAACCGACGGTAATTTCATTTCCATCTTTATCTACAAAAGAGGAACGAACCAAACCATTTATCACAAAACCAATGCATTTTTGCACTTTTCCGAATTGCAGAAAAAAATCTTTTTTATCCAACTCTTCAATAGTAAGTTTTGAAGCATACTGCGTCAGTTCATCATCTGTCAAATTGGGACAAATTTGTTTCACTGAATTTAGAAATGCTTCTATATCTGATTCCATTTACTTTATTAAATTATTTTACCTACTACAAATCATTTAAGCATTTGTAT